>CAZMOQ010000094.1:0-4105 GCA_964568155.1 uncultured Clostridia bacterium
CCGTTCTATTTTTGATTTTGTTTCGCGACAATCGGAGTTTGCGTTTTTCGGTGCGTTAACTTCGGTTGGCGCACTTTTTATTTTAACAAAAGGAGAATTATATCATGGAAAACAAAAAACTCATCCGCTTTCTTCTCACTCTTTTCTTAGGCTGGATAGGAAGCATAATTATCAATCATACGGAATTAAAACCTGTAGGCTATACGTCAAGAACTCTTGCTTATTTTTTCCTTTCAATAGTTACATTTGGGATTTACGGACTTGTAGCGGCTATATGCAACCTTACGTTTGCCCCATCAAACGGAAAAACGATAGGCTATAAAAAAGACTAATTTGTATTTATATTTAAGTTATTGATATCTTAGACCGAAATATAGATATCAGTAACTTATTTATTTAAATAAAGACTTTAATTGTAAATTACACCGAGAAATTAATCCGCATTAAAAAAAATTATATAAAATATAATAAAAAACAGTGTTTAAAAACTTGAAATTGTCGCTTTTGTAGTGTATAATTTATCTATAAATAAATTAGCGTTACACAGCGTAACGCAGTTTATGTTTTTATTAAATATAAAAAATAATTCTTTAGGAGAGTTTTATGGATACTAACAAAAGACCCGATTCAATGCAACGTATTAACACCCCTGCTTTGGCAAACGCTTTTATCGACGAACAAGTTGCGCTTATCAAAAAACAAGTAGGCGACAAAAAAGTTCTTCTTGCTCTTTCGGGCGGGGTTGACAGTTCAGTTGTTGCAGCCTTGCTTATCAAAGCGATAGGCAAACAGTTGGTTTGCGTACACGTTAATCACGGACTTATGCGTAAAGGCGAAAGCGAACAGGTTATTGAAGTTTTCGGTAAACAGTTGGACGCTAACCTTATTTACGTTGACGCTACGGAGCGTTATCTTGAAAAACTTGCAGGCGTTACAGAACCCGAAAAGAAACGTAAAATTATAGGCGCAGAATTTATCAGAATATTCGAAGAAGAAGCAAGAAAACTTGAAGGGATAGAGTTCCTTGCTCAAGGCACTATCTACCCCGATATTATCGAAAGCGACGGCGTAAAAGCGCACCACAACGTAGGCGGTTTGCCGGACGACCTTCAATTCGAATTAGTAGAACCCGTAAAACTTTTATATAAAGACGAAGTAAGGGTAATCGGTTACGCTTTAGGCTTGCCTAAACAAATGGTTGACAGGCAACCGTTCCCCGGTCCGGGACTAGGCGTTCGTTGTTTAGGCGCAATAGAAAGAGTAAGGCTTAACGCATTGAGAGAAGCCGACGCTATTTTAAGGGAAGAATTCGACAAAGCAGGTCTTAACGGCAAAGTATGGCAATACTTTACAGTTATCCCCGATTTTAGAGCAACCGGCGTAAGAAACGGCAAAAGAGTTTACGACTGGCCCGTTATAGTAAGGGCGGTAAACACCGTTGACGCAATGACGGCAACCGTTCCCGAACTAGACTGGGCAGTTCTTAAAAAAATCACGGATAGAATTTTATCCGAAGTTAACGGCGTATGCAGGGTTCTTTACGATTTAAGCCCGAAAGCCCCCGCCACTATCGAATGGGAATAAAAACTAACAACTAGTACAAAAACACACATTTCCCATAAAAATTTTTTAGAACGTTATCAAAGAGTAGCAAAATTTTGCTACTCTGTATTTTTTTATAGTAAAAATTTGACGGTCTTTTTTAAGACCGTCAGGTAAGTTTTTCATAAGTGTTGCAACTATTTTAATTCCACTCAATAATAGTTTTTCCGTCTATATCGTAATGCCAGTAGTGAAGTCCGCTATAAACAAGTTGTTCTTCGTTAGGTTCTTCTTCACTATACCAAAATACACTTAAAAAACCGTTTTCTTGGTTACACCACCCACTATCCCAAGTATCGGGTGCGCTTGTTTGCTTACAATAAATTTTCACATAGTTACTATCATAACAAATCGAGCGACCAACATACGATACGCCGCTACCGATTATGACAGTTTTTAAATTAACACATTCCCAAAACGCCAGCCAGCCTATAGAATTAACACAATCGGAAATTATTACGCTTTCAAGATTTTCACAGTTAGAAAACGCATCACCGCATACGTTAACAATATTATCTGGTATTACAACAGTCGTTATATTGTTACATTCTTTAAACGCATAAGACCCGATACACTTGCAGTTACTATCGATATTCAACGATTCTATATCTTTAGAAACCGAACCATGTAAATACAAATATTTATTATCATCATTACCCAAATATTTTAAGCCGTCCTTCTCGTTGCAATCCAAACTTTCACAACCGTAAAATATTGAATCGCCAAACGACGTAACGCTGCTCGGTATATTTATACTTTTTAGATTTATACACTTTAGAAAGGCGCAGTCCCCGATAGACGTAATGCTGCTCGGTATATTTATACTTTTTAGATTTATACACTCTTCAAAAGTGTAATTCCCGATAGACGTAAGCGTATCGGGCAATTTCACTTCTTCCAAATTCTCACAGCATGCAAAACCAGCAATAGACGTAACACCGCTAGGTATTTCTATACTTTTTAGTTTTCTACAAAATGAAAAAGCGCCGCTTCCGATAGACTTAATTGTATTTGGCAATTTCACTTCTTCCAACTTATAACATTCCCAAAATGTATCCGGTGAAATAGAAGTAACACCACTTGGTATTTCGATACTTTTTATAGCACTATGCTCAAATGCTCCTTTATCTATAAAAGTAACGCTATCGGGTATAGTAATATGTTCCAAATTTGTACACTTGCTAAAAGCATAACTTCCTATAACTTTAACGGTTTCAGGAATTTCAACTTTTGTCATTTTACGATTGTAAAGCGCAGAACCGCCTATATATTTACAACCATCTTCGATACTGATGGTAGATGTATTCGTTCGGTCGGCATCTGCCAAATACAAATATTTATTCGTTTTGCTCCCTAAATACTTATTTCCGTCTTTTTCGTTGTATTTTATCTTATCGCAATACTCAAACGTCAAAAAATTACTTACGTACGTAATATCGTCGGAAAGCCATATGTTTTCCAAATTTACACATTTATCAAAAGCGGCGGACTCAATAGTTGTAACATAATCCAACGATATTTCCGTAAGGGATTCACATTCCCTGAACATCTGGTAACTTATCGTCTTAAGTTTTTTCGAAAGCGTAACGTCCTTCAATTTTACACATCTACAAAACGCACCGCCGCCAACCGAAACAACGCTATCGGGAATAACAATGCTTTCTAAACTAGAACAACCTTCAAAAGCGGAATAACCGATAGAAGTAACGCCGTTCGGAATAGTTATGCTTTTCAAACTAGAACAACCTTCAAAAACAGAACTACCGATTGATATAACGGTATCAGGAATCGATACTCTTTTTAAATTTGAACAACCGTAAAAAACACCACGATTAATAATCTTGCATCCGTCTTCGATTTCGGCGGTTTCAATATCACTCGAATCGTTTCCGTATAAATAAATATAAGGATGCTTATCATTCCCCAAATATTGTAATCCGCCGCTGCGGTTAGGATAAAGGACGTCAATCGCTCCTTCTTTAATATACACGATGCTATCGGGAATGCTAATACTGGCCATATTTCCGACAGAAACGATATGCGTAATCGGAACACCCTGATAAACCGATGGAATAAAAACCTCCCATTCTGCAACGGCAAAATTACGATTTGTTACCGAATAATATGTTCCGTCCTCGCTTAAAGTAAGTTCCAAAGCGGTTGCAATATCAAAGCCGCAAACACTACATATACCATCTACAAAATTATGTTCGCCGGAATCTTCAGCAAAGTAACAATTCTCATCCACGCAATCGTGCCAGTGTCTTGTGCAGTTGTGCGACCATTCGGTATCAAAAGAACAGGTATGTTCTAAATACCCGTTGTTAACAGGCTGGGCTTCGTAACCGCAGATAGTACATATGCCGTCTACAAAAATATGTTCTCCGTTTTCGGAAATTTCCGGACAACTTTCGCAAACGTGCCAGTGATACGTTTCGTCATACTGCCATTTGGGTTGAAAATTGTGCGTATGTTCGAGTTCTAAAAATTCAAAATCGCAAGC
>CAZMOQ010000095.1:0-4102 GCA_964568155.1 uncultured Clostridia bacterium
ATAAAATTAAAGGAGAAATTTTGATGCAACAGGCTGAAGATATTCAAAGATTAACTTTAGAAGGTCAAAAAAGACTAAATATGAACGGTGTGGAATCGGTTGACGGGTTTTCCGATAGGGAACTTCGCCTTACCGTAAGCGGAAACAGGGTTCTCGTAGCGGGCGACGGCATAAGAATCACTGCGTACTCTAAAGGTACGGGCAATTTGCAAGCTGACGGAAAATTTACTGCGATAAAATACGATTTCAAAAGAGCACCGTTATTAAAAAGAGTGTTTAAGTAATGTTCGTTACTTCGGGGCAGTTATACGTTTTTTTAGGCTCGATTGCGTTCGGTTCGGCATCGGGCTTGTTTTACAGCGTTTTTTCGCTCGTAAAATTTCTATTT
Source organism: uncultured Clostridia bacterium (assembly GCA_964568155.1). GTDB lineage: Bacteria > Bacillota > Clostridia > Christensenellales > Borkfalkiaceae > UMGS775. The sequence goes on from CAZMOQ010000095.1 coordinate 389, forward strand.
AAAAACAAGATAGTCGATATAATTTTAGACGTTTTGTTTTTTGTTTTATTTTCGGTGGGGTACGTTTGTTTCTCGGTTTACTACGGTTTTCCGTCATTAAGGCTTTATATGCCGATAGGAGCATTAACGGGTTTGCTTCTTTATATGAAAAGTTTCGGTATAATACTTGCAAATACCGCAAAAAAGTTATATAATATACGTAAAGGTTTTATTAGGAAAAACTAAGCGCAAAAGTTTTTTTAAAAAATTAAAATTTTTACGCTTTTATGTATTTATACTAAGAGAAAAGGTGTATTTAATGGATGAATCTAAACTCAAAAGGATAGTCGGCGCATCGGTGGTAACCGCCGTAATTTTGGTGGTTTTGCTTTCGGCTGTAATGATATATCAACTTCTTGCGATAAGTACTCAGCGAAGAAAGATTCGTGAACTCGAAACGCAAATCGCCGCCTACGAACAAATGAACGAAGAAACACGCAATTCGATAGAAGGTCGTTCAAGTAAGTGGTGGATTGTTCAAAGGGCAAGGGAACTCGGTTATAAATTTGAAGATGACAGCATACTTAATTAAATGAAATACGGCGTAATAGATATAGGGTCTAATTCCGTAAGACTTTTAATGAGCGAAGATGGAAAGACTCTTTATAAAAAAGTTATAACCACTAAATTAGGCGAAGGCTTGTCGCTTGCTCCCGTTCTAAAAGAAACTGCGATTTCAAGAACGGTAAACGCAGTAAAGTACTTGCAATCGTTTGCGTTGGCGGACGGCGCCGAAAAAGTTTACGCATTTGCAACCGCCGCCGTAAGAAGCGCAAACAACGGCAGCGTTTTTACCGACTGCGTTATGCGTGAAACGGGGCTTTTCGTCGAAGTCGTGTCGGGCGAAGTCGAAGCGTTTTTGGGACTTAGCGGCGCATTGAACGGCAAAGACGGCGGAATTATCGATATCGGCGGCGCAAGTACCGAAATAACGGTTTCAAAAGACAAATTGACCGTTTATTCGCACAGTTTGAACTTGGGTGCGGTACGGCTAGTCGATTTATGCGGACAAGACGAAGATAAAGTCCGTTCGGTTTGTAAAAAAAAGATAGAAGAATACGGAGCTGTGCCGAAAGCGGATTTTTATGCCATAGGCGGAACGGCAACCAGCCTTGCCGCAATAGATTCGGAACTTGAAGTTTACGACTCTAAAAAAATACACGGGTACAGGCTTACCGATAAAGTCGTCGGGCGGTTGGCGAAAAAACTTATTTCGTTAAGCGTAGAAGACCGCAAAAAACTGAAAGGTTTGCAACCTGCAAGAGCCGAAGTTATCGCAGGCGGCGCAATCTTGCTCGAAGAAATAATGAAGTCGTTAAAAATAGATTACGTTACCGTAAGCGAAAACGATAATCTCGAAGGATATTTGGCTTATAAATTAAACTTAAACGGAGAAAAATAATGAGTTCAAGAAAGAATTTGATAAATAATTTACTGTTATTGATTTTTACGGTTGCCGCAGTGTTTGCGGTAACTTTTATCGGTAACCGTAATTTTAACGTCGATTTGGGACCTATAATCGCAGTGTTTATTTGCGGTGCAATTATCGCTGCGATAGTCAATGCGTTGGTTCACGAAATAGGGCATATCGTAGCAGGCAAAAAGAGCGGCTTTGTGTTTATATCTATGCGTATTTTCGTGATAAGATTCGTAAAAATCGGTAAAAAATTAAAGACAGAATTTACGGGTATAGGCGAAGAATTAGGCGAAACCGAAATGGTTCCAGCAACTGCCGAAAATCTTGAAAAACGCTTTGCTAAAATGACGTTGGGCGGGCTAATCGCAACGGGCGTGTTGTTGGTTTTGTCGGTAACACCGTTGGTTTTCGCTTATTTTATGAGTGCAAAACTTTGGTGGCTTTATGCGCTTACTTCTATGTTTTTCCCTGTCGGCGTTTATTTCTTTTTTGCAAACGTTTTGCCTATGGATAACGAAGGTTTGCTTAACGACGGCGCTGTCGTTTCGGGGTTAAAAAAGGACGATAGCGTTTCGAAAGTTACGGTGGGGTTATTGCGTATACATTCGGAATTAGTCAACGGTAAAAGCCCTGCGGAAATAGACGAAACTTGTTTTTACGATTTACCTCAACTTCCCGAAGATAACCCGAACTTCATTCTTTTGTTAAACAACAGATATGCGCACGAGTTGGATAAAGAAAATTTCGAACAAGCGAAAAAGATATCCGATAGAATGGAAGAACTTTTGGACGATATGCCCAAGATGTATTCGGGGGCGGTTATGGCTGACCTTTTGTATAACGCCTGCACTTTTGACTTTAACGAAGAGAAAGCCGACGATTTGGTAGAAGATAACGAAAGGTACTTAAATAGGGTAAATAACCTTACTAATTTAAGAATAAAAGCGGCTTATTTGACGTACGTGGTAAAGGATTACGCCGCTGCGAAAGAGTTTTTGGACAAGGCTGAAAGAGAAGTCGAAAAGTGCCGCATATCGGGCATTAAAAAATACGAAGGCAAACTCGTTTCAAAAATAAAAAACGATTTAGCCGCTGTCGTTATATCGCAAAACTAATAAAAATTAAAAAGACGGCTAAAATACATTTTCTATAATAGATTTTTTATGACATTAAAAAAAGAAAAGCGCACTACATTTCATTAAAAGTGAAATATAGTGTGCTTTTGTTATAATTTGCAATTTTTATTTATTTGATTTTCTTCTATTGTGTTCTTTGCAAAGCATTTGACAATTCTCAATCGTGGTTTTACCGCCTTCACACCAAGGGGTAATGTGGTCGGCTTCCATTTCGTTGAGTTCATAATGCGTTTTTTGACGGTGTTCCGCTACGCAATGCGGACAAATACCTTTTTGGCGTTCATAAACCTGTCTTTTTTCGTTATCGGTAAAAGCACGTATATTAAGGTGTTTTTCGTTTCCCGAAAGTAGATATTCGTAAATCCCCGCACGTTTTGTTACGTCGTCATCTTGCATTAAGGCAATAATTTTTGTTTCTAACTCTTGCGGATTATATACCTTGTTTCCGTATGTATTATAGAGAATACCCCAAGCAAGACCTTTCATTTCCTTGCGGTATTTCGGAAATATTGTTTGAACCCAAGAAATAACCGATTGAAAATATTGCCATAACGGCGTAGCGTGGCTATCGTGTTGATGAATAGACATATAATCTTCAAGTTTTATATTTTCCTTTGCCGAAATCCACTCTAAAACGGTTTCTAAATAATCTTGCCTGTTGACTTCGCCGTTAAGATACTTGTTTGCCAAAAGGTAAGCAACACAACCGTTTTTAGAAAAATACCTTTTAGCGTCCGAGAGCCATTCTCCCGTGTAAATAGCGTTGCGCAGTTCTTGTTCTTTCAACTGAACTCCCGCTATGTTGATTATTTTAAACCAATCGAGTTTTTCCTTGTCGTTACCTTTACAAATATAAATCATAAGGGAATAATCTAGAATTTGATTTTTTTCCGTTTCGGTAAGATTGTGAAATGCACGACTGTTAAGTGAAAAATCGCCGTTGACGTATTGACAAATGCTTATTGTTCGTTGCTGTCCGTCTAATAATTCGTAATTCCCGTCGTCGCATTCTACCCAGTACATAACGTTGAGCGGAAACCCCTTTATTACGGTTTCTATAACGGCGTTACGTTGCTTTTCTTTATATACAAATTCACGCTGAAACGAAGGGCGAATGTTTAA
>CAZMOQ010000096.1:0-3905 GCA_964568155.1 uncultured Clostridia bacterium
GTTTATTTGGTTCGCAAAGTTTAAGAAAATGGTTTACCGAAAGCGGTGTCGATATATCGTCGTCAATAAAAGACTATTTGTCGTCTAGTAATTTTTCTTTAAAAACCAAACAAGGAATACAAAAGGAAGGCGTTGTGCTGGCAAGGCTTATTGACGCATGTATGCTTAGCGATATCGTTTATATGGAAAAATGTCGAAACAAAGCAATACTGTATGGTTGTTTATATGCTGTTTTTACTGTATTTCAGGGAATATTTTTATTGAATAACGTGGAAATAGTTATGCAACAAATATTTTTGCACGGCGTAAAAGACTTTTCTTTGTCGTGTATAACGAACTGGTGGATGTTAATAGTAGGGGCGGTTGGTTCTTTTATTATTGAATCGAGTGTTAATGACCGTCGTTTAGTAAAAAAAAGAGATGAATTTGTTAAAAATAATATTGCGGAAGCATATGCAAATTACAGCAATTATTTCAAAATAAAGTAATATAAAAGCACTGACTTACGTTAAGTAAATCGGTGCTTTGTGATTTTTGTAAATATTTAAAAAAACTATTTTTTGTTTTTAAGGTAAACCATTAAAACTGCGATGTCCGCAGGGTTTACACCCGATATTCTACCTGCTTGACCTAAATTTTCGGGGCGAATTTTGTTTAGTTTTTGCCTTGCTTCGAGCCGTAACCCCGAAATCGAAGAATAATCTAAATCTTTCGGCAATTTTTTATCTTCCAAACGCTTTGCCCGTTCTATTTGTTCTAATCCCCGTGCAAGATAACCTTCGTATTTTACGTCGGTTTCAACGGTTTCCAAAATATCGTTGGGAACGCCGCAAAATGCGTTGAAATATTCTTTTATTTCGGTAAGCGGTATGTTCCTTTTTACAAGGTCGGCATAAGTAACTCCGCCGTTCGGTATGCCGTTGCCGAATTTTTCCAAAAGCGGAGCGACTTCTTTAGGCGTTTTTCTGGTTTGCATTTCCTGCGTTGCACTTTCGTATTTTTTAAGCCTGTCAAGGTAAACTGCGTATCTTTCGTCGGTAACAAGCCCTGCTTTTCTACCTATTTCGGTCAGGCGCAAGTCGGCGTTGTCTTGACGCAAGCGAATTCTATGTTCGGCTCTCGAAGTCATCATACGGTACGGTTCGTTGGTGCCTTTGGTTACCAAGTCGTCGATAAGCACGCCTATGTAAGCGGTATCTCTCGTTAAAATTATTTGTTCTTTATCACGCAAAGCAAGCGAAGCGTTCAAACCTGCGATAAGCCCTTGCGCTGCGGCTTCTTCGTAACCGCTGGTTCCGTTTATTTGACCTGCGGTAAAAAGATTTTTTATTTTTTTAAATTCCAAAGTGGGGTAAAGGTCTAAACTGTCGATAGCGTCGTATTCTATCGCATAAGCGTAACGCATAATTTCGCAATGCTCTAAGCCCTTTATGGTTCGGTACATTTGTTTTTGAACTTCGTGCGGAAGCGACGTGCTTAAACCTTGAACGTAAATTTCGTTAGTATCCGCTCCTTCGGGTTCTAAAAATAATTGATGCCTTTCTTTATCGGCAAAACGCACCACTTTATCTTCTATCGACGGGCAATATCTTGGACCTACGCCTTTTATCATACCTGCGTAAAGGGGGGAACGGTGTAGGTTTGCCCGTATTATTTCGTGAGTTTTTTCATTCGTATACGTCAAATAACAGGGGCGTTGGCTTTGGGGAACTCTTTCGGTCATAAACGAAAACGGGTAAATATCGGTTTCGCCGTTTTGAATTTCCAAAACCGAAAAATCTATCGTTCTACCGTCTACCCTTGCAGGAGTACCCGTTTTAAAACGCATAACTTTGAAACCTAAATCGATAAGGTTTGCGGTGAGTTCGTTTGCAGGGGCAAAGCCCGACGGGCCCGACTTCCTTTTCCATTCGCCTGCGATTACTTCGCCGTTAAGGTATACGCCCGTTGCAAGAACGACTGCCCTTGCTTTAAGTATCGAGCCGTACGCCGTTTTAACGCCGCATACTTTTCCGTTTTCGGTGAGAATTTCCACCGCCTCGCCTTGAATTATGTTTAGGTTGGGGGTGTTTTCCAAAGTAGACTTCATAAGTCTGTGGTAGGCGTTTTTGTCGGCTTGCCCCCTTAGGGATTGCACCGCAACGCCCTTGCCGCGGTTCAGCATACGCATTTGCAGCGCTGCTTTGTCGGCGTTTATGCCCATTTCGCCGCCTAAGGCGTCTAATTCTCTTACTAAATGCCCTTTAGCGGTACCGCCGATTGACGGGTTGCACGCCATAAAGGCTATGCTGTCTAAATTAAGCGTAAGCATAGCCGTTTTTAACCCCGTCCTTGCAAGCGCTAAGGCTGCTTCGCAACCTGCGTGACCTGCGCCGACGACTACCGCATCAAATTGTCCGTCGATAAAATCCATAATATTATTGCTTCAAAATCATATTTTTAAGGTCGTTGACCTTTCTTGCCAAATTGCCGTCCGTTTTAATAAGTTCGGCTATTTTATCCCTTGCGTAAATTACCGTAGTGTGGTCCCTGCCGCCCATTTTTTGACCGATGGTAACCAGCGGTAAACTCATAAGTTCGTTTATTAAGTAAATGCAAATTTGTCTTGGTTCGACGAATTCTTTGTTCTTCTTTTTACCTAACAAATCGGCTTTGTCTATTTTACATACGTCGCAAACGCAGTTTATTATATCTTCTACTTTAATTTCTTCCTGAACGTTGTGTATGCTTTCTTTAAGCGCTTCGGCTGCAAGTTCCACGGTTATTTTGCTGTCGTGCAACTTTGAAAAGAATATAACCTTTTTAAGCCTGCCTTCAAGTGTACGTATGTTTTCGTCGCCCGTTTCGGCAAGGTAGGTTAAAACCTTCATATCAATAATGCATTTTTGTTCTTCCGATTTCTTTTTAAGTATTGCAATTCTCGTTTCCAAATCGGGCGGTTGAACATCCGCAAGCAAGCCGCCTTCGAAACGAGTGCGCAACCTGTCTTCCAAAACTTCGATTTCGCTGGGGGAACGGTCGGAAGTTAAAACTATTTGCTTGTTTTGTAAAACAAGTTCGTTAAACGTATGGAAAAATTCCATTTGAACGCCCGTTTTATGCGCCAAAAACTGCACGTCGTCAATTAAAAGCACGTCAACGTTTCTGTATTTATTTCTAAATTCAGGACCTTTGTTTGCGCCCCTGCTGATGCTTTCAATCATTTGGTTGGTAAATTGCTCGCAAGTGGCGTACAAAACGTTGAGCGACGGTTTGTGCAGTTTTATATAATTCGCTATGGCGTGCAAAATGTGCGTTTTACCAAGCCCCGTGCCGCCGTAAATGAATAAGGGGTTATAAATATCCCCGGGATTTTCGGCAACTGCTTTACCTGCCGCATAAATATATTCGTTAGACGAACCTACTACGAACGAATCGAAAGTAAAATTCGGATTTATAGGGCTGCTCGGTAGGGCAGGTTCTTTGCTATCGGGTATTTGTTTAAGATAATCTTCCTTATTTTGCCCTACGTACAGTTCGAAGTCCACCACGCCCGACTCCGACTTTATAAGCGCTTTTCTGATTTTATCGGCAAGTGCTGCGGCTATATGTTGCGCAAAAAGTTCGTTGGGGGTGCATAAAACGATTTTTTCCCCTTTAAGGTCTACGGGGGTGAGCATTCGTATATACGTTTCGTAAGAAATGGTACTTACGTTGTTTTTTAACTCTTCAAGAGTATTATTCCATAAAATTTCATAACTTTCCATAATTTTTTAATCTCCGGTGTTGCTTTTGTTCGATAAAAAGTATATAATATTCTAGTAATGCCGACGATTTTTCTCGGTAACCGATTTTATGTATTAGAAACTATAAGAAGTAAATCTTTTGCTTTTGGCAAAATCTTTTGCAAAACTATTCGTTTTGCC
>CAZMOQ010000097.1:0-3895 GCA_964568155.1 uncultured Clostridia bacterium
TCTAATTTATGAAAACGGAAGAATAAAGATAGGCGATAAACCCGGACTAGGGATAGAACTTAACGAAGAAGAATGTTTAAAGCATCCGTATCAAGAACATAATTTAAGGCATTACACGGGTGCGCTTACGGATATACGTCCGCCAAAGACCGCATTTTATTTTTAAGGAGATAAATATGTTTGAAGAAAGAATTTTCGTAAAAAACGGAAATACTGTAAAATATTTGATAGATTTCCCTGAAGATTACGACGAAAAGAAGAAATATCCCGTAATGATGTATTTGCACGGTTCGGGTTTTGTTAAAAACGGTATAGATTATTTAAAAGAGAAATGTCCTATGCGTAGGGAGCGTGTTCCTGTGGATAAGGAAATTATCTTAGTTGCTCCGTTATGCGAAGAATTATCGTGGGTTATGAAATATGAAACCGTTATAGCGTTTATAGATTATATCATAGACAGCGAATATTGCAACTCGAAAAAGGTATATTTAAGCGGAAGCAGTATGGGCGGTTTTTCCGTATGGGCGGTTCTTACGGCACGCAAGCAAAAATTTGCCGCTGCACTTATTTGTTGCGGTTGCGGACAATACTGGATTGCAAGACGGGGAGCGTATAACGATATTCCGATAAGGCTCGTTCACGGCAAAAATGACGAAAATATATTTCCCCGTGAAAGCGAGATAATGTATTCAACTGTGAAACAGGCGGGCGGAAACATGAACTTATTATGTACGACGACCTTGCGCACGACGTGTGGACAAGAACTTTTACGTCGCAAGAAACATATGAGTGGTTGTTAAAAAATGAAAGAGATTAAGAAGATAGGTGTGGAAAAATGAATAATGTTTCCATATGTAAGATAGCACGGTAAGTGTTGGGGTGAATAAAAAATACTAACCTGCTTAAACTTGTTTTAGGTAGGTTAGTATATGGAAAAAATTTATAAGCGGCTTACCGAAAAATTATAGTGCGTTATAAAAGGGCTTTAAGTTTTTCTTCGTTGTTTTCTTCAAATTCTAATAGTTTTTTTATTAGATTAGTCGTTTGTTCGTCTAAGTTTTTTTCGTCTTCGCTGAGAAGGGAATACAATTCTTTAATCCCCATAATCGTGCCTTGTAGCATCATATCCGCTATATGATTTCGGCTGTTGTCTGCCATAGTTTTCATTTTGATAGACGACCACATCATCGTCTTTTTTATTGCACCGATATCTTTAGGTTGCAGGTCAAGTTGCTTCATATAGCCCGAAATTTCGCCGATGATTTTTTCGTAACCGTCGTATTCTTCTTTTAGTTCTTTAAGCATTTCGGTATCGTCCGTATCTTCGGTTACGTTCGATATGGATTGTAACGCTATGTGCGCATTGCGGTAAATTTTGTTGAGAGTTTCTTCAATAGTTTTTTTATCTTGCATAATTTACTCCTTTTTACATAAGTTTGGACAAAAAGATATAAAAATATACCGTAAACGATTGACTTTATTTTGAAAATATTATAAAATACTATTCGAGCCGCTCGGAAGCGGTAATTAAGACGCTGAAATTAAGCGCACCGCATTAAGGAAGGCAAACGCCTTTTCGGTTTGTTCCGGCGAGACTGGTTAAGAGGAGGTAAATTTAACGTGTACGCAATAGTAGAAAACGGCTCAAAGCAGTACAAGGCAGAAGTTGGGACTGTCATCAAATTTGAAAAACTCAACAAAAACGTAGGCGACGTTGTTGAATTCCCGGTAGTTTTGGTATCGGATGAAAACGGCGTTAAGGTTGCTGAAGAAGCAAAGGCATTTAAGGCAGTAGGTGAAGTTACCGAACAAGGTAAGGCAAAGAAAATCATCGTTTTTAAGTATAAGGCTAAAAAGAACGAGAGAAAGAAGCAAGGTCACAGACAGCCTTTCACGGCAGTTAAGATAACTGAAATTGTCGCTAAATAATTATAGGAGGTAAAGAATTTATTATGTTATTTATTAAATTATTTGCTCACCACAAGGGCGGCGGTAGTACAAAGAACGGTAGAGATAGCGAATCCAAGCGTTTAGGACCTAAGAAAGTTGACGGTCAAGGCGTTTTGGCTGGCAACATTCTTGTTAGACAAAGGGGAACTAAGTTCCAAGCAGGCAATAACGTAGGTATCGGCAGCGACGACACGTTGTTTGCTTTAATCGACGGCGTTGTTAAGTTCGAAAGAACGGGCAAGAACGGCAAAAAAGTAAGCGTTTACGCAAAATAATTAAAATTACGGGTTGTTTGTAAACGGCCCGTTTTTATTTGTTATGAAAAAATTTGTATGTGACGGCGAATATTTCGATATAAAGTCCACGCTCGAATGCGGTCAGGTTTTTCGTTTTAAACAGTATAAAAAGGGCTATTTGGTCTTTTCGGGGGCGGAGTGTTGTTATGCGTATGCTGATAGCGGAAAAACTTGTTTGGAAAGCGAAAATATAGATTATTTTATAAATTATTTTGATTTAGATTGCGATTATTCGAAATTCGTAACTGCGGCGTTTAAGCAAGAAAACGAAATTTTAACTAATGCGGCGAACGCAGGCAAAGGGATACGCATATTAAACCAAAATATAGAAGAAACTTTATTTTCTTTTATAATTTCGCAAAACAATCATATTCCCAGAATAAAAGGTATAATCGAGCGTATTTGTGAAAGTTTAGGCGAAGTTCGTTATTTCGGAACCGAAAAATATTATTCTTTCCCAAGCGTAAAGGCTTTATCGTCTAAAGATAAACTTTTTTATTCTTCGCTGGGATTAGGGTATCGTGACGAATACATAGTTAAAACAGCAAATGCGTTGTTAAGTGGCTTTTCGCTAGAAAATTTGAAAAATCTTTCGACGGTTGAACTAAAAAAGTCATTATTAACGCTTAAAGGCGTAGGTCCTAAAGTTGCCGACTGCGTTACGCTTTTCGGTTTTCACCGTTTCGACAGTTTTCCCGTAGATACTTGGCTTTATAAAGTTTACGTTGAAAATTTTAACGGAAAATTAAAGGATAGAAAGTCTATTACGGATTACTTCGTCAATAGATTCGGGGATAATTCAGGGGTGTTCCAACAATACTTGTTTTATTATAAACGTTCTTTGGAAGAAAAATAAAAAATAAACGGCTAAAAGTATTTGGAAAATTCGATAAGTTGTGTTAAAATTGAAAGTAGAGAAACTTTTAACTTTAAGTAGGTAAGGTGACGTTTTATGGATAACAAACCACGTTCGTATTTTACGTTTATACGCTGTTTGATTTGCGGCGTCGCTTGCTTGATATTAGTTCCGCTGGTAACCTATAAAGAACTCGGTTATTTATCGATTGTAGCGGGCGTGGTTATAAGTTTGGTCGCATTCGTCGTTGCGTTTATTTCTTATAAAAATTATAAGAGCACGATTGACGACGATAAAAAGAAATAAATTTATTTGTTAAAATTTTTGGAGGAATAAAAATGCAGTATTCAACTGAAGTTAAAGAAATGACCTGCGTTTGCAAAGGTCCGAAGCACGGTCCTGCACCCATTCCTGAAGAAGGCAGATGGGTTGAAGCAAAGGAAATCAAAGACATTTCCGCATATACGCACGGTGTAGGCTGGTGCGCGCCGCAACAGGGCGCGTGTAAACTTTCGCTCAACGTCAAGAACGGTATTATCGAGGAGGCGCTCGTAGAAACCATCGGTTGCTCGGGAATGACTCACTCCGCGGCTATGGCTGCGGAAATACTTCCCGGTAAAACGCTTTTGGAAGCGCTCAATACCGACCTCGTTTGCGACGCGATAAATACGGCGATGAGGGAATTGTTCCTTCAAATCGTATACGGTCGTTCGCAGTCCGCTTTTTCGGAGGGCGGCTTGGTAATCGGCGCAGGCATGGAAGATCTCGGAAAGGGCGCTCGCTCAATGGTAGG
>CAZMOQ010000098.1:0-3715 GCA_964568155.1 uncultured Clostridia bacterium
ACTCATTTTTTTCGTTTAAATTTTATCTATATTGTTTTTCTTCGTAATACCTGTTTTTGGCTACCCTGTATTTTTCGGAAAGTTCCAAAATGTACCGTTGCTTTTGTTCGTATGTAAGCGTTTCGTAATACTTTTTATCGGTAAGCCTGCCTATAATATCCGAAACTTCGCCTACGTCGTCCAAAATATTTTTTACTTTTAGGTAAAACTTCTCCGTTTCTTCATCATAGGAATGTATTTCACGCTCGGCACGCCTTGCGTAGTATTCGAGTATTTTAGACGGAGCGACGCCGTCCTTTTCCGCTTCTTTTATTTTTTGATTAACTTCATCGGAATATCTTTGCCAGTACCCGTTTTTTAATCTTTTCTTTGCCTCTTTGGCATAATTTTTAAAAGTTTTTGCTTCGTTCATCATTTTTTTCGTCCTTTTTCGCTTATTTTTTACATTTTTCGCAAAGGTAAAAAAAAGCCTGCCGACTATTTCGGCAGGTTTCCTTATCCTTTTATACTTCTTTTTCTTGCAGCCTCAGACTTTTTCTTTCTTCTTACGGAAGGCTTTTCGTAATGCTCTTTACGACGCAAATCACCGATTATACCGTCACGAGAACACTTTCTTTTAAAACGACGCAATGCGCTATCGATATTTTCGTTTTCACCGACACGAACAGTAGACATATTCAACCCTCCTTTGCCACAAGGCACTTTCTTACTCATCGAGCCTAGTTATTATACCAAAATATATTTTTTAAGTCAACGAATTTTAACGGCTTTAATTTATTTTGATTTACAATTTTTAACCGTAAAAAAGCAAGTTCCGCTACTTTTTACGCATAAGTATTCAAAAGCCATACAACTACGCCCAAAACGGCTGCGGAAATTATCGTGGTTAACGCAACTTTTAAAGCCGATACGGGCGATTTACCCGTCACTTTACCCGTATGCCCGTTTACGTAAAAAGAATACGACTTCTTTTTGAATTTATAATTACCTACGTACACCGGAAGCATTACGTATTTATAAGTTACGTCCGAATGTGAAGTGCTTACGTCAAGATAATCCAACTTATCGTAATGATATTGCGATAAAATTAAATTTCTAAGTTTTCTGTCTATTTCCTTTTTCGCTTCCCCCCACGAAGTTTTTATATCTTTTTCGTAACGGTAAGCCATAAAACCAAGTAAATATTCCGATTCGTATTTTTTACTGTTGTTGGTATCGAAGGGCGCAAGTTTTTTAAGCCTATCCTGCGGTATCTTATCCCCTGCAAAAATAGTTACGTCGTCAAAATTATAAGAATACCTTCCCGATATATTTTTCCACACGATATAAGTTTCCACACGCTTGTTTTTACCCGAACCGACCGTTCTTGTATGTGTAACGCCTATCCTGCCGACATACCTTGATTCCGTTTTGCTGTCAAAAGTAAAACACGGCGCATAAACCCCTTTCACGTTTTCGGGGCTAATCGTTTTTTTGAAGGCGTTGGGCGCAAAAAATTTCTTCCTTGCCCATTCCTTGCAACGCTCCGCCGCCTGACTTAGCGCAAGTTTAAAAGGCAAAACGGCGTTAGGTTTTATGCCCGAAAGTTCTTCTAATTTAACCACGTGCGCAGTTCCGCAAAACGGACAACATTTTGCAGTTTCGCTTTTATCAAGCACGACCTTTGCCCCACAATTTTCACAACCGAAAACAACGCTGTCGTTATCCCATTGTTCGGCATTAGAAAATGCGCTTTCTATCGATAATTCTTCCGCAACGGAATCTTTGTCGAAAGATTCTTTATATCCGCAATGCGGACAAACCAGCATTTGCGACTTTGGCGAAAACTCCAAATTAGAGCCGCAAGACGGACATTTTATACTGTCGGTATCTACTTCTTTTTCTTCAAAAGGGGTATTTTCATCAATCATAATTTTCTCCGAATAATTTTAACGCCGACAATCTTTGTCGGCGTTATTTACGATTATTCTACGTCGTTAAGTTTTTCAAGCATTTCTTCAAGGTCTGCGCCGTGAACGTTTGCCGCTTCGCCGACCGTTTCGCCGTGAGCAAGCGCACAACCCAAACAATGCATACCGTACGCCATAAGAATTTCACCTGCGTTAGGATTGATTTGAAGCGCATCGAAAATAGTCGTATTTTCAGTAATTTGTTTTGCCATTATTCTATATCTCCTTATATTTTTTACTTATTAAAACTTGTGTCCGCATTCGGAACAGAACTTAGCGTTTCCGTCAACGCTTGCTCCGCATTCGGTACAAAACTTTTTGGTTGCAAGTTTTTCGCCGCATTCGGGGCAAAACTTAGCGTTTGCACCGATGTTAGCGCCGCACTTAGGACAAACCGAGCCGCCTTTAGGCTGTTTTTCCGAAGGTTTTTCGCTTTGCGAAGATTTAAACGCTTCGGCAAAAACGTTGCCCATGCCTGCGCCTGCGCCGATTCCTACGCCTGCGCCCATAAACGCACCGCCCATTCCTTCGTTTTTAGCGGCGTCCTTCATTGCTTCGGCTGCGGCAATCTTCATCATAACGTCGGTCTTATCGCCGAGTATGCCGAGTTTAGTCCTTTCGTCGATAGCCTTTTCGACTTCGGCAGGCATCGACATATTTTCTATAAACAAGTTAGTCAGCATAAGTCCGATTTCTTTAAACTTATCCTGAATGTTTTCTTTTATAAGTTCGTTAAATTCAAGCGTGTTTGCGGCAAGGTCTAATGCGGAAACTTTGCTTTCGCCGAGAGCGTCAGCAAGCGCAGACAACAGCATAGTCTTTAACCAGTCGGTTATATCCCCCGTAACGAAAGACGAATTTGTACCGAAAAGTTCTTTCAAGAAAACTCCGCTATCGTGAACCTTAAACGCAAACGAACCGAAACCTTTTACCCTTATCATACCGAATTCAGGGTCACGCATCGTAATCGGGTTTGCGGTTCCCCACTTGATACCCGTAAATTGTTTTACGTTAACGAAATAAATATCGAGCGTTATCGGCGTTTGAAAGCCGTACTTCCACCCCGCAAGTTTAGAAAGTATCGGGAAAATTTCCGTATTAAGATTATAAGTACCTGCCGTAAAAATATCGCAAATTTGACCTTTATGAACGAAAATCGCTTCTTGCGATTCCCTTACCACAAGTTTACTTTTTTGGTTAACTTCCTTACCGCTGTTTTTTAGCGGAACTTTGTATACGAGCGTATCGTTTGAATTATCCGCCCATTCTATTATTTTAAGAAATAATGCCATAATTATCACCTCGCCTATTATGATATCACAACATAAAAATATTTGCAATTATTTTTTTATTATTTTATTTTACATTTGCTTAAAAATATGATAAAATAATGTTGTTGTAATAAACGATTGCGTAAAAACCGCCGTTTATAAACGATTTGTTTATTGTGCAGGTGTAGTTTAGTGGCAAAACAACAGCTTCCCAAGCTGTGGTTGTGAGTTCGATTCTCATCACCTGCTCCAACATACGAACACGGACCTTAAATTTTATTAAGGTTCGTTTGTTTTTTAATCAGATAAAAATTTACTTACAAACGGTATGCGCCTTTTTTATTTTAAAATTATTTTAATCGATACCGTAAATTTTTTATTTCTTTTGTAAATAATACAAGCGAGAAAGCGCAAGCACGAAGTATTTGCAGGCTTTCGAACGCAGTATTTCAATCTTGAAGTCGTAAAAACAAAGTTTTTAGGCAAAACGAATAG
>CAZMOQ010000099.1:0-3666 GCA_964568155.1 uncultured Clostridia bacterium
ATTTACTTTTTAGATACTTCGACAGGCTCGCCACGCTCGCCTGCTCAGTATGACAAAACTATTGTCATTCTGAGTTCGCACTGCGAACGAAGAATCTATAATACAAAACAAGCGGAGCAAATTTGCTCCGCTTGTTTTGTGTTTTATTTTATTATTCTATTTAATTCATTTAATTTTATTAGTTTTTTTCACTAAATTTCTAAAAAGTCAAAACGCCCAAGTGTTCAAGCAAAATTTTAACGCCTATTAAAACAAGAATAACGCCTCCGAGAAATTCAGCTTTGTTTTTGAACTTTCCGCCGACCAAGTACCCTACCGCAACGCCAGCAAAGGACAAAACGAAAGTTATGCTGCCTATAAGCGTTACGGGCAACGCTATACTAGCACCCAAAAACGCAAAGGTAACGCCTACCGCAAGTGCGTCTATACTGGTTGCAACTGCCATTAAAAACAGTTGACCTATATGTAATTTTTCCATTACAACGGTTGTTTCTTCATCGTCTTTTTGGAAGGAATCGCACACCATTTTTCCGCCGATTATAACTAACAAAACAAAAGCAATCCAGTGGTCGAAATTTTGGATATACGTTTCGAACTGCTTTCCCACAAGCCAGCCCAAAAACGGCATAAGCGCTTGAAATCCGCCGAAAAATAATGCAATGATTAAGGCATATTTTGCGTTAAATTTCTTCATTTCCAAACCGCGACAGGTTGCAACCGCAAAAGCGTCCATTGACAAACTTATACCGATAAGCACTATTTCCCAAACTTTCATTTTAACTTTTCCTTATTTTAACGGTCTAGTAATTGTAGCAAATTAGGCAAGGTTAGTCAAGCGATTGCGTTTCGTTTTTGCCGTCGTCGTTCTTTTTTGAAGAATACGCTTTTAATTCGAGTTTTACGGTCTCGTACAACGCTATGGACATTCCGCCGTAAATAATTCCCGTAGAAATTACTTGCGCAAAATCTATCGCATAAAAATTAAACGCATTTAGAATTATTTGCGATAAAAATTCTAAAATTACGGCAACCACGAACGCCGTATAAGTAAAATTTTTCGTTACCAAAGATTTATCGTAGCCCTTGCTTTCCGCAACCGACACGAATTTTTTTACGATAGGCTTTTTTATAAGGTTGACTAACACGGTAGTTAAAACCACTATCGCAACCGCCTTAAAACCGTAGGTTGAAAACAAATTTTTTATTTCGTTTATTACGTTTTGCATATAATCCCCCATTTAAATTACTTCCCTTTCGGGTGTATAGAAATTATACCACGCAAAAAATACGTAATCAATATTAACCGACGTTTTTTATAACCGCAAACGTAAAATTACGAAATTCGCTTTACACAACCTATTAAACATGTTAAAATTAAACTGCTTACAAAATAGCGGTTTCGGAGGCGTTTTTTATGAATAAACAAAAAGTTATTTTCACAATCGACGATAATATCAGGTTTTTACAAGAATTGACGGAAACCAACGCAACGGGGCTGTTTTCTCACCCCTACGCTTGCCTTTTGAAAAATTTACACGAACGGTTCGGCATTAAAGTTCAACTGAATTTGTTTTATAAAAAGGACGGATTTGACCTTTCGCAAATGACGGATAAATTCAAATGCGAATGGCAAGAAAACGCCAACTGGTTAAAATTATCCTTTCATTCGTTATACGAAAACGTAGAGCCTTATAAAAATTCGGGCTATGACGAAGTTTATAAAGATTGCCAAGCCGTGCAAAAAGAAATCGTCAGGTTTGCAGGGCAAAAATCTTTGGGTAAAACTACGACCGTGCACTTTTGCCAAGCAACGCCCGCAGGCTTGCAAGCCTTACAAGATTGCGGCGTAAAAGGTTTGCTGGGGTTATACGGCACGCAAAACGCAAAGCAAAGTTCTTACCAAACTAACGAAACCGAAAACGCTGCTTTACGAAAGGGCGAACAAGTATTTTCTAACGGCATCACTTACGCAGGTATCGACGTCGTTTTAAATTGCTTCGAAATAGACAAAATTTTATCACAATTAAACGATTTATCGGATAGAAAGGTCGTAAAAGTGATGATTCACGAACAATATTTTTATAAAGATTACCATTTATATCAACCGAATTTTCAAAAGAAATTAGAAGAAACTTTTTCTTTTTTCACAAAAAGAAACTTTGAATTTGTCTTTTTTGAAGAATTACTACACTAGCAAAAATGCGCAAGCACCATAAACTTAAAATGAAAGCAAGGAGAACAATATGACGCTTTTTAATGTTTTCAAAAGAAAGAAGAAAAAGAAAATATCAAACGAAGTAATTCAATCGATTGAAGAAAGTTCAACTATCGAAAATATTCAAAAAGACGATTTTTTCCTTCTTTTGGAACGCTTACCCGAAAACGGTAATTTAGACGAAACGGGGTTGGTTGAAATTACAAATTCGCATATTCTCGGAAAAATCGAAAGTTTCATTTTTTCCGCAGGCTCGACGGGGCTTTCGATTAAAAACGCCGTTAATAGCGTTAAAGGAAAAAACGAAACCTTATATAAAATAGCTTTGCAAAAAGGCGGTCAACTTGCAAATTCAACAAAAACGACGGGCGCAAAAAAGGCGTTCACTATAAAAAACAACCGTATTCAAGAAAACGCAGATTTAATCCCCGTATTCCAAACGATAGATACGGGTGCGATTATAACTAACGTCGGCGCCGCAGCGATGAACGTCGCTTCTATGGTTGTCGGGCAATATTATATGTCGCAAATAGACGCTCGGTTAAACTCGATAAGCAACGGTCTTTCTAAAATAATAGATTTTTTGGATATTCAATATAAAAGCCAAGTCGCTTCTTTAACGGAATCGGTTTACGCTATTTCTAAATTCAAAATTTCAAGCCTTGAAAACGAAGAATTAAGGAATCGTGAACTTGACAATCTTCAATCCTTACGAAACAAATGTCAAGAACTGTTAAATCAAGCGGAAACGACGCTTGAAACTTTGATTGATAAAAACTGTTCAAGTTATAACGATTACGAAAAAACCGTTAAGGAAATCAACGACTAGTATCGGTATCAAATTATTTTGATAAAAATTCTTTATCAAATCGATATTCTTGATTTTACGTTGCATTTAGGCGTTAAGAAAAAAGAACAATGCTTTGCTTCTTTCGATATACACACAAATAAAATCAAATTTATTCATTCACGCTTAGTCAGTTGGCACGAAGCACGCTGTACTTCACTAAAAATCGACGTAAACGAAAGCCGTAGAAAACACACAGGTTTACTTGCTTTGTTGGAAAAGCCGCTTAGCCTGATAAACGACGATTTGAATTATCAACCGATAAACAACCAAACAGCACAAATGATAAAAAGCCAAATTGAAGAATTGCCCGTAATATCTTATTCCGACAAAAATCCCTTCGACAACGTTCAAATAATAATAAAAAACGGGAAATATTACTACTGCCCCGTAAACAATAATCGATAGCAAAACTCGGCACGACAAAACCTTCCGTCGTGCCGAGTTTTTTTGTTTCGTTTCCTGTCGTTATTTAGTGTTCTTACATTGTCATTCTAAGCGTAGCGAAGAATCTACTCCTTACCCTGTCATTCTGAGTTCGCAACTGCGAACGAAGAATCTCTCGGCGTTCCTTGTCAGTAATTGCATTACTATTGCATTTACT
>CAZMOQ010000100.1:0-3611 GCA_964568155.1 uncultured Clostridia bacterium
ATAGGTTCGTACTTAACGCCGTCGATTTCCTTAAACATTACCTTAGGTGCGCCTACCTGAAATTCGTATCCGCCCCTGCGCATATTTTCTATGAGTATGGAAAGGTGCATTTCACCCCTGCCGCATACCCTGTAAGAATCGGCGGAATCGGTTTCTTCAACTCTTAAAGAAACGTCTTTTAAAAGTTCCTTAAACAATCTGTCTCTTAAATGGCGAGTGGTAACGAACTTACCTTCCTTTCCTGCAAACGGACTATCGTTTACGGAGAAGGTCATTTCAACCGTAGGTTCGCTTATTTTTACGAAAGGCACTGCTTCGACGCAGTTTTTATCGCACACGGTATCGCCGATTGAAATGCCTTCCAAACCGCTGAAACATACTATATCGCCTGCCATAGCCTTTTCAACGGGAACTCTGTTCAAGCCTTCTATTTGATACAAACTTACTATACGACCGCTGCCCGTTTTATCGGGAATATTGTGGTTGCAAATCGCAACGTCTTCGTTTATATCGACTTCGCCCCTTTCTATCCTGCCTATACCGATACGACCGACGTAATCGTTATAATCTATAGAAGAAACAAGCAACTGCAAGGGCGCTTTTTCATCGACCGTTTGCGGTTCGAAGTGATTTATTATGGCGTCGAAAAGCGGAGTTAAATCCTTACCTTCGTTATGATAATCGAGCGTTGCCGTTCCGTTTCTACCCGAACAAAATACTATGGGACTTTCAAGTTGGTCGTCGCTTGCGTCAAGTTCTAACAAAAGTTCTAAAATTTCGTCCTGAACTTCTTCAAGCCTTGCGTCGGGACGGTCGATTTTGTTTACCACTATTATAAGTCTGTGACCGAGTTCCAACGCTTTTTGCATAACGAAACGGGTTTGAGGCATAGGACCTTCGCAAGCGTCTACCAAAACAAGCACGCCGTTTACCATCTTCAAAACCCTTTCTACTTCGCCGCCGAAATCGGCGTGCCCCGGAGTATCTACTATATTTATTTTTACACCGTTATAAAAAGCCGAAGTATTTTTTGCGAGAATGGTTATTCCCCTTTCTCTTTCAAGGTCGCCTGAATCCATTACCCTGTCAACTACTTGTTGATTGTCCCTGAATATTCCGCCTTGCTTTAACATTTCGTTTACGAGCGTAGTTTTACCGTGGTCAACGTGGGCGATTATAGCCACGTTTCTTAATTCGTTTCTTGTAATCAATATTTTATCCTCAACTATATAGTAAATATTTTCAAAATTAAAGCGTCTTAGAATAAAAAACCGCCCGAAGCGGTAAAATTCTTAAAACGTCATAACCTTATTATTTTAACTTTTAATATATTAAAAGTCAAACAAAACTTACGCTATTTACAATTTTCCGTTTAATTTTTCTATTATATAACGCTGAACGGCTATTATCGTTTTGGAATCTTTTATTCTTCCGTCAACGGTCATTCGATACGCTTCGTCTATATCAACCCACTCGCCTTCCAAAAATTCGTTTTCGTCAAGATGGGTTTCGCCTTGCGTGAATTCGTCGGCGTAATATATATAAATGCGTTCCTGCGTATAGGCAGGCGTCGGACAAATTTCGTATAAAAACTTTACGTCCTTCGCAATAAGTCCGCCTTCTTCCTGCAATTCTCTGATAGCGGTGTTTTTAGGATTTTCGCCTTTTTCTAATTTTCCTGCGGGGATTTCGTAAAGAGTTTCCCCTACGGCGTAACGGTATTGCGTTACTAAAAGAATTTTGCCGTCCTTTACAACAAGCACGCTGCTGCCGCCGTTATGTTCTACGATTTCTCTCTTACTTGTTTTACCGTTGGGCAACAAAACGTCGTCTACCCTTAAATTAAGAATTTTGCCGTCGTATATTCTCTTTGTATCTATCTTTTTCTCTATAAAATCTGTCATATAAGTTTTCCTTTGTTCAACATTGCCCTTATTTTTTCAATGTTAAGATATAATTTTTTATACGGGTTGGCAAAATAAGCGTATCCCGTAAACGCAACTTTTACCGCTTTTTTATCTCCGCTGTCAAGCGCAGCCGCTATTCCGTTTATAAGAGTATCCGCATCGGCTATTACTTCGTTCGAAAGTCCGCTCGATATAAACTTATTTCTATCTTCGTCTATCATTTGCATTACCGAACGAACCGCAGTAGAATCCAAAGCAAGGTCTTCGGGTAACTCTCTCGTTTCGACTTGGTTTTTAGGCAAAATGTCTTTGGGATTTTTTATCTTTCCGCTCATTATACCTTCGAACAATAACTTAACGGTGTTTTTGAAAGGCTTAATAAGTTTAGAAGTAAATTCGTTAAAACTGTTGAATAAACTTCCGTCGGCATAAAAATACCCTTTCATAAAATCAGCCAAATCTATCGTGCCCGAATCTATCATCATAAGCACCATAAAAACTAAGGCTATCATATCCTTCGTCGTTTCGGGCGAACGGTATTCTCCTCTAGGGTCGTCGTCGTTTTTTACGAACGCTTGCTCGAAAACAGTTTCGTAATCGAAATCTTTAAGACACGACTGTATTATACTAAGCAAAACGTCCGAACAAGCGATTGATTTCAACACCCCTGCTATTTTTACTTCGGCAAAAAGATACTTTGCCGAAATAAGTTCGTCTGCTTTTTCAATGAATAAATCTAGTTCGTTTACCTTATCCATAACCGCTCCAAATAAATTATTACCTTATAATTGTATCATAATTTACAAAAAAAAACTATAATTTTGAAAGATATTTGAAAAATTTTGAAAATTATGTTTACAAAATGACCTTTTATGATATATAATATTGTTTGAAAATAATTTGAGGGACGTTATGCTGGTAAAAGGAGATTCTTCGCTTAACAAATTAATACTTTTGTTTGTTTTCGACAAAATGGAAGTTCCTTTATCCGAAAACACACTTCTCGATATGTGCTGTTCAAGTAACAACTGGATTGCTTATATGGACTGTCAGCCTATATTGAACCAACTTATCGAGCACGGTTTTATTTACGATATATCGGATTCGGGCGAGCCTATGTATACGATAACTACAGACGGCAGAGTTTGCCTTGCAAACTTTTTCGTAAAAATACCTGCAAGCATAAGGGAAGAAATTTCCCTATTCATAAAAGCGAACAGGTTAAAGTATAGGCGCAGGCAGGAATGTGTTGCCGATTATTATATGAATAAAGACGGAACTTATACCGTTTATTTAAAGATAATCGAACCCGTTCAACCGTTACTGGAACTTAAGTTCGTTGTACCGAACCGACAAGCGGCAAAAGACATATATAAAAAATGGGAAGAAAAAGCAGCGAACGTTTACTCTATTATATACGATAATTTAGTTGATTGACGGAGGTAGAAGAAAAATGCAATCATACATAACCAAAGGGACTTGCTCCCGTCAAATTATATTTGACGTAACTGAAAAAAACACCGTTACAGGCGTAAAATTTATAGGAGGTTGCAGCGGCAACTTGCAAGCGGTTTCCCGCCTTGTCGAAGGAAAACCCATAGATGAAGTAATATCCACGTTAAAGGGTATAAAATGCCGTAGCAACACGTCTTGCGGCGACCAACTTGCAATCGCTTTAACGGAATATAAAAACAAAAACAATTT
>CAZMOQ010000101.1:0-3505 GCA_964568155.1 uncultured Clostridia bacterium
AAAACCGTTTGAATAAACGATAAAGCGATTATATGAAACGGCGACCGGTAAACTTTGAATAAACTTTCAAACGAGATTATCACAATAAATCTTACGCCCGCCGACGGTAAATCCGTCGGCGGGCGTAAGCGATAATTTTTTCTATTGTACTTTCATCATGTCAACGGCGACGATATAATTAATTTTGAGTAAAGTATCGGATTCAGAAACTTTACCTTCATAAGGAGATTCGTCGGTTTTAAGTTTTAAAAATTCCAGCATTTTCGAACCCGATAGCGAATTGATTAAATAAACGATTTCATTTATTCTTTTGTCGTTAAGTTTTATAACTTCGCCGAAAAAAGGATTTTGTTCTATTTCGTTCGCGTTTTTAAGTGAAATAAAATCATCGTATCCGAAATTTGTTGTTTTAAATATAGCGTTATAAACGTGAGTGGCTACACATCTTTTTTTAAATGTGCAACATTTGAATTTGTTGCATTGATGACAGAGACAGGAATTTGCGCTTGAAAAATCAAAATCGTAATCCCCGTTGTTTGTTTTATAAAAAACCGAATATGCGGTGATTGTTTCGTAATTCGAATTGATTAAGACGGAAGACGTTTTGTTTCCGAAATTAAAGTACGGTTTTGTAACCAAAAAACAATGTTGTCCCGCTTCGATTTTAAATTTATCCAATCCTTGATAATTTGATTTTACGATTTTATTCTGAATAAAAGAAAAACGTAAATGATCCTTAAAACGGAATACAACGAAAACATCGCATATTTCACGTTTCAATTTATTGTTTTTAACGTGATATGTTACGTATTTCTGATGTGTTTTTTCTGCTTTTACGTTAGGGTAATTACCGTTTTTTAAGGTTTTTATCAACGCGTTTAAACAATCTAATTCGTTTGGTTGCTTATAAAGTTTTTTAAGTTCGGCGTTAAAATCGTTTTTTAACGACATATATACCTCTTTAGAAAATTTTTTATACGTTTTTTATTTTAGACCATAACTATATAAATGTAAAAAATTATTAGTTTTTCCAATCACATTGGACATAGGTGGAGGATAGATATTTCGCGGCCGTTTCCGGCGAGGGAATATCGATACGAAGATTTATTGAGTTATATTGGTCTTTAATGCGCCATCCGGTAATTTTTTCAAAAGTCGCACTATATAAAGAAGAGCAGCCGCCAAAAGCATATGATTCGATTAGTTCTACAGAACGGGGAATATTTATGGTTCGCAAAGACGAACAACCGCTGAAAGAACCTTCGCTAATAGTTTTAACTTTCTTCGGTATGCTAATATTAATCAATGACGAACAGCCTACAAATGCAGATTCCGGTATTACCGTTATATCATCGTTTAATGATACGCTTGTTAATTTTTGACAATTACTAAAACAGTATCGACCTAGTTTAGTCCAAGAATTGTTTATTGTTACTCCGATTAGCGAGGAACAATTTTCAAAAGCATAGTCTTCTATTATTCCGTATGAATTGCAATCGGGAATTACAGCGTATAGGTTTTCCTTATTGTAGAAATAGGAAGAAGTATGAAATTCATCATTAAAATAATATAACGATTTGCAATCTCTAAATGCGCCTATTCCGATTTTTTCAATTACGCTATCGGTTCCGTATTTTAACGTTTTTAACGCCGAGCAATAAGCAAAAGTATATGAATCGATATTCTGTATAGTATCGATCTCTATGTTTTCAATGTTTTTCCACTCATAAAAATAACCTTCGGGAACACCTTTACCTAAAATATGAACGTCTTTTAAGTTTGCGGGTTTTTTTTCTTGGTCGTAATAAAATCCTTCCGAACCGAAAACGTTTACAAGGTACTTTGTAACGGCGGGCAGACTTAATTTTTGCAATGAATTATATGCGGAAATCGCTTCTAATTCTATTGTATGCAATCCTTGAGGTAAGATAATTTGTAAAATATTATCGCTGTCGAAGGCTTTTGAACAAAGTTTTGTAACGGGTAGGTTTTCTATCGTGTCGGGAACTTTAACACACCTATCGTTTCCGATATATTTTGTTATGTGAATTTCTTGATTGTTTACCGTATATTGAAAATCCTCGACGTTGCTGACTAAATCAAAAAATTTTCCAACGATAACCATGTCTTCTTCAGCGGTGATGTCTTCGGTGATTTTTTTGTCTCCTAAATACCAACCGTCGAAAAATCTATCCGTATCTTGCGGCGGATCGGGCATTGAAATAGTGAGACCTGTCGGACATTCGTCGGTATAACTTTCACCGTCGATATAATATGTAATATTACAGTACGGGGCGCGAGGGACTTGTTGGACGCATCCGAAACAAACGGAAACCAAACATGTAAAAGATAAAAGTAAAATTGCAATACGACAAAGTTTTTTCATTTTTTCTCTCCTTTTTTTGATAAAATAAAAATGTCGTTCCTAAACGAAACGACACTGCAAAGCGCCATCTCGCTAGTTGCGACACCAAATTACTAAATAACCTTCATAAAAGATTTTATATAGTGCGAAAACGGTACACTTATGCCAAGTATACGTTTATGAAAGTTATTCAATTTGATATCGCACATTCATTTTAGCACTTTTTGGATTAAAATGCAAATATTTTTATAAGATAGTAAAAAAATCTTTGGTTACTTGAATTATGTAATCGGAAGTTTTCTTTACGAGTATACGAGCAAAACAATACGTAGATTTATGCAAAACCGATTGTTATTTAAACTGTGATGTTTATATAACGGAGTTTGCATTAGCAAACGGGATTTGCGAATTTATGAGTAAAGCAGCGGCAATATATCCAAATAAATTTTTTAATAATATAATAGAAGAGAGTTTAATAACAAAATAAAAATGTTTATATAATGTAACGACTACGGCGGCGCGGAAGGGCGATGATTAAAAGGGGAGGGATGCCGCGTTACGTTTACGCTGCGTTCGGGGTATTCGGCGTAATAGAAATTTAATAAGTCTGATCTTCGGCTTTTGTGTCGAGGGAGTGTTTTCTTTTAAAGTTTAATCCGTTTTTTTAAAAAGATAAAATTTTAATTATAATATCATTTTACCGCTTGCTTAAAAATACGCGATATGGTAAAATAACTTATATGGATTTATTTGATTTGGCAAACGAAAACAAAAAGACTACTCCGCTTGCCGAGAGAATGCGCGCGAGAACGCTTTCGGAATTTCTGGGACAAGAACACATCGTGTCGGAAACGGGGCTTTTACGCCGCGCAATTAAACTCGACAGACTGGGAAGTTGCATTTTTTGGGGGCCGCCCGGGTGCGGAAAGACTACGCTCGCAAACGTCATCGCGAACAATACGGACGGCAATTTCGTAAAACTCAACGCGGTTTCTGCGGGAGTTGCGGACGTGAAACGGGTAGTCGACGAAGCGCGGATAAACGCTAAAATGTACGGAAAGAAAACTTATCTGCTTCTCGACGAGTGTCATCGTTTCAGTAAAACGCAAAGCGACAGTCTTTTGCCGTCGATAGAAAACG
>CAZMOQ010000102.1:0-3392 GCA_964568155.1 uncultured Clostridia bacterium
AATTTTACTCGCAAAAAGATTTTGAAAAAAGATTTTTGCGAAAAGGAGAAACCGCAACTTTTACCTTACGATTTGCCTAAATAGGCAAATCGTTGGTTTTTTGGCGTGTTTCGACGCCGTCATTCTTGAGTATGTTCGCCTATGCGAACGAAGAATCTAATTCTTTTTTAATACTTACTTTACAAGCCTACCCATTATAACAATAACAACCAACAAGTCGCAAAAAAATATTGCTAAACATTAAAAAAAACTTTTATACGCTTGCAAGATGTTTGTTTTGGTGCTAAAATATCGGTATGAAAAAGTTATATTACGAAAGTATGCGGGACTATAACTACGACTTTGTTCTTGACAAAGTGTCGTTGGATTTTGAAAACCACCCGCATTTTCATAAAAACATAGAAATTATTTACGTTTCAAGCGGCAATTACGTTTGCAATATAAACGGCGAACAGTACGAACTGGAGCCCGACGATATGTGCTTCATTTCGCCTTGTAAAATTCACTCTGCGCCGCCGTGTTCGAACGGAAAAGGTTTCCTTTTTATGGCGTCCGAAAACTTATTAAACGATTTTGCGCCTTTATTTAAAAACTCTACATTTCCGGTAGTTCTTAACGATAAAAATTTCAATAAAACGCAAATTTTGCCATTTTTGCAATTATTAAAACCGCCGTTTTCGACGTTTTTGAAAAAAGGCGCCGTAAATTACATTTTGGGTTTGTTGCTAACTAATTACGAGTTGATAAAATCACAACCCGACAAAAACTCCGACGTAGTTATAAGCGTAGTGCAATACATAGATAAACATTACGCCGAAAAACTAACGCTATCGGGGGTTGCGGAAAAATTAGGATACAGCAAGTTTTATTTTTCAAGACTATTTAACCGTATAATTAAAAAAAGTTTTTCGGATTATTTGAATTTAGTAAGAATAGACAAGTTTTTAACGAGATATAACGACGGAAAAATTCAATCCATAAACGAACTGTTATACGAATGCGGTTTTGAATCCAACACCACTTTTTACCGTAATTTTAAAAAACTTTACGGCATAACGCCGAGCGAATATTTATCGAAATAAATAAAAACGCAAACCGAGTTTTAAGCCCGACTTGCGTTTTTTACTTTTTATTTATATATAATTCCCTTTCTTTCGGAAGTCCTTTTAAGTATTACCGCAACGATAAGCGTAATAACTTCGTAAATGCCGAACGTATGCCATACTATTGCTTTCCCGAACCATAGCGGTAAAAGTATTATCGCAAGGCTGTTTATTACTATACTTCGGCAAACGTTTAACGTTATCGCTTGCGAAGACCGCTTCGTCGAATAGAAGTAAGACGATAACATAGAATTCATACTTCCGACGATAAATCCCCAACAAAATTCCCACATATGAATTTCCGCAAAAGAAGTCGTCGTTTCGTCTGCTCCGAAAAGCCTGCATAAAGCGTGCGGAAAAATTATAAAAATCGCAACGCAAAGCGCACTGCCGACAATGCTTATAAGTTGCCCCGCACGGTAATAATACTTTAAATCCCCGTCGTCTTTTGCGCCGTACGCTTGCCCGAACAACGGTTGCATACCTTCCGATGCGCCGAAAAATACCGACATAGTAAACGACGATAAATACGATATTACCGCAAATGCGTTTATTCCCACGTCGCCGTAAGTCGTAGAAAGAGTTTTATTCATACAAAAAGTAGTAACGGGCGTGGAAAATTGCGCAATCGCTTCGGGCAATCCCCTTAACAAAATTTTACCGAATAAAGATTTTTGCAGTTTAAATTTGCATATGCGTAATTCGCCCTTTTTGAATATAAAATGGGTTGAAATAACCAAAAGCCCTACTACTTGAGAAATTCCCGTTGCCACAGCGGCTCCGCCGATGCCCTTTTGTAAAGGAAATACGAAAAGCCAGTCTAAAAATATATTCACTACGGTGCTTACCACGTTGGTTACCGCAACTAATCCGGGCGAACCGTCGTTACGGCAAAAAGATTGTAAATTCAACGACAACGAATTCGCAATCGCAAACACGCCCCACCAAAACACGTATTCCTTAACCATTGATAAATAATTTTCGGAAGTGGTTAAAAGCCTGCATACGGGGCCCGTTAAAACGCAACCTAAAAGAGTAACCAAAATACCTGCTAAAAGGCTAAGCACAAAAGAATGCATAAACGCTTTTTGCGCCCCTTCTTTATCGCCCCTGCCGAATCTTATGGCGGCAATCGTAACGCCGCCGATACAGGTCATTGAATTTAACGACTGTGCAAGCAATATAAAAGGCAAAGCGATGTTTACTGCACCCAAAGCGTTGATACCGCAACCGTTACCTACGAAAATACCGTCTACTACCGAAAACAAAAAAACGCAAGCGTTTGAAAATATAGCCGGCGCAACGTTTTTGAAAACGGTTTTACTTCTTTCGGATACCATAATTTTCTCCTTAAATAAAATATATTTCAGTTTAAAATAATTTGCATAAATAAAGCGCTGCGGTTAATACTTAATTAAAGTAGAAACCGAGCGCACCCGACATCTTTCATTCGACTATGGAACGTTTACTGTTCCGCACGTTGCGACGTGCAGTCCTCCGATGAAACCATATTAAACTGACTTATGGCATTGTAACATACTTTTTATACTATGTCAAACGATTGCGTATATTATTTTCGCAAATTTTATCGTTTATACGGTTTTACTAAAAATATCCCTTTCGCTACCTATATCGAAGTGGTATTTTACTATGCCCAAATCTATTTTTGAATAAAACCCCGTACCCGCTTTTGCCGTAACTTTTTCGGCATCGTAGAAGAAGGTAAATTTTTGCTGATTCATCGCCGTAGGAGCAAGTAACGCAGCGGCAACGCCGTTTTCAAACCATTCGGGCGCATTTTCCGCTTTTGAAACTTGTTTTACCGACTTAGATTTATGCTGAACGCCTTGCGTTGCGCCGTAACCGAGCGCAAAAACGCAATACAATTTTTCACCTTTTTCTATTTTAAATGCGGTTTTAACTTTTTTATAAGTCATTGCAACCCAACAAGTGTTTAAGCCTAACGCTTGCGCATAAATTGCAATTTTTTCGCCGTAATAACCGATTTTTTCATCACAACCTTTTTTACCTATCAAAGCCACGTAATTTTTCACGCCCGAAAACTTGCCGTAACGAGCCATAAAAGAATCGAACGCTTGCGGTTCGTCAAAAACGAGTTGGATATTTAATCCGCTTTTTTGGTTACATTCTTTTACGATTGATTGTAAATTTTCCTTCAAACCGTCGTCGATAGGCTTATCGACATAACTTCTTACGGAATGTCTTTCGTTAATTGCTTTTAATAAATCCATTTTTATATCTCCCATTATTTTTTAATATTTTTTATTT
>CAZMOQ010000103.1:0-3332 GCA_964568155.1 uncultured Clostridia bacterium
TCTCTATCTTACCATAATGTTTTTTATTTGTGTAGGACAGTTTTTGTCGTAGTTACTTAACCGTTTTGCGGCAAATAATACGTCTTTCCGTTTATAATATAAATCTCAACGTCTTCTTCAAAACGATTATCTGCACTCATATCAGTTTTAGCCAAATCTGCCGTTTGTGATTTTATAAGTCTCACCGTTTCTCGACTTAATTGCTTGTAGAGCAAATCCTTATTGATTAACCCTATAGGCTTTTCCAATAAACCGAGTAAACCCGTGTGTTTACGTCTTGCTTCTTCAACATCAATTTTTAATAAGGCACATTGCTCGTTATGCCATAAAGCGATTGCTTCGTGCAACGATTCTTCTTTATCATTATGAAGTTCAAACGAGCCGAAACAATGTTCCTTTGTTTTCCGCCCTAAATATAAAGCAAAATCCAACGTATTTATCTGATATAACAGTTGAAGCAGTATCGCTTGATATTGCCGCCATTTTTCCACTTCTTTAATTGCCTTTTCATAGCTGTTATAATCGCTATATTTTTCTGCAACCAACGCTTCGAGTTTCGTTTCCGCTTGATTTAGTAAAGTTTGACAATCTTTTCTCAGCTCTTGAATATTATTGATTTCATGCTCCCTTAATTCTTCGTTAGATATATTCGCAACTTGGTATTTAGAAGCGTTATATACCGATTCAATAAGCGAAGCAACCTTGCTTTTGTATTCTATCTCAAGCGTTTCGGAAATATCCTTAACAGAAGCCGAAATTGCGGCAATCTTAGTATCTACCTGTTGCATATAATATTGCCCGACAATCATAGAAGCAACATTAAAAACGCTTGCCCCCACGTTCATTGCTTTACCAAAAGAATCAGGTTTAACTTCAAACAAATTGGCATGCTCTGCAATACCGTCTTTCCCCATTGCGATGGCGCGTTTAGCGCCTTCAACGGCACGAGAATCAACTAATTGTCCGCCACCAGACAACACAACTTTATACAATGTTTCCGATGACTGTTTAACCGCATTACCTATGCTTATTCCCGTCATTCCAACTGCGGGAACTAACGAATCAATTCTTGACAATATCGAAGGATCGGTAATTTCTATCAGTTTATCCCGATCGATATCGCGAACGGACGGTAACGTTTCCAATAAAACCGATAACTCTCTATCTCCATCAATCGGAAGTCGTTCTTCTTTTTCCACAACAACAGGTAATTTATCTTTCTTTTTAAACAACCCAAATAATCCCATACTAATTTCCCAAACCGAAGAATCTCTCAAAGAATGCTAAAAGTTTAGCGATAACGCCTTGTTTCTTTTCCTCTCTTCCTCCGTCGAAACGCGACATGGGCGGCAAGATTTTATCTACATCTGTTCCCGTCGTTTTAAGCGTTCCGTCTCTAAACGAGTATTCAACGAATTTTCTCGTTTCTTCGGGTTTTAATCTTTCTTCTTCGATTATGGCGTTCAGTTGTTTTTCCTTTTCTTCGGCAACAAACGTTCTCCACTCGTTCATTACGTCGTCAACGTCGTTAATGCCGTCGATAAATCCGTCTATAAGTTGTTTTTTGCTACGAAGCTCGAAACTCGAATCAATCGCCTTATGAATTGACAACAACACTTCCTTATCTTCTTTATGGCTGTCGTGATACTTTTTAACAAGCATCAAAATATAGTCGATATTGATTTCTATTTGTTTTATGAGTTCAACCTCGAACACAATATCGTCGTTTATATTTTCTTTTTCCTTGTTTCCATTAACGAACTCGTCGCGCAAGTCTATATACCTTCCAGTATAGTCTTGCATTTCACGCTCGGAAAGTATTTCGTTACCAGCAAACTCGTCAAAGGAAGATAAAAGGTTTCTCATACGAAGCACCGCGCCGAAAAGCGAAATAAACTCTTTTTTAGCCTTTTCGCCGAGTATCGTGCTTTCTTCGAGCGGAAATTTATCTTGCAAGTCTTGCACAAGCAAAATATATCCGGGTTTTAATTTCCCGTCTTTATCGGTATAGCCGTAATAATAATCCTTATACCCTTTCATTAAGACAATTCCGCCCGCTTCTTTATCGCCGAAAAGTGCGATTGCGTCGTCCGTTCTCTTTTGCAGATTTCTAAAGCATACGATATTACCGAACGTTTTTATCGAATTCAAAATACGGTTTGTTCTCGAATACGCTTGAATGAGTCCGTGCGCTTTCAGGTTTTTATCTACCCACAAAGTGTTGAGCGTAGTGGCATCAAAACCCGTCAAAAACATATTGACCACGATAAGCAAATCGATTTGTCTGTTCTTCATACGGAGCGAAACGTCTTTGTAATAGTTTTGGAATTTCTCGCTCGACGTATCGTAACTCGTTCCAAACGTTTCGTTATAATCCTTAATCGCGCCCTCCAAGAAATCGCGCGAAGAAGAATCCAAGCGCGTGGTATCTTCTGGATTTTCTTCGTCCAAAATACCGTCTTGCTCTTCTTCGTTCGCACCGTAACTGAAAATGGTCGCGATTTTCAATTTCTTGCTCGGATTTTCCGCCATTTGCTTTTTGAATTCGTTGTAATAAAGTTTAGCGGCGGTTACCGTCGAAACGCAGAAAATCGAGTTGAAGCCCGAAAGCCTTAACTTTTGTTTAATCTCTTCGACCTTCTTCTTATCTGCCGAAGCGACTTCCTCGATATTCAAAAGGCTGTTATATGTATAACTCCTTTCGTTGCGATAGGTTTTACGATTAAAATTGTCTAATATGTATTTTACGACCTTTGCGATTCTTTCGGGTGCATTCCAAACGGCATCTCTATCAATATCCCAAACCTTTGCGTCGTCAATATCAGGCTCTTTATCGAGCGTTTTTACGTAATCCACGCGGAACGGCAAAACGTTTTTGTCGTTGATAGCGTCCACTATGGTGTAAGTATGGAGCTTATCCCCGAACGCCTGTTCTGTCGTCTTTAAGTTCGGTTTCTTTCCCGATCCTGAATTGACCGCAAATATAGGCGTTCCCGTAAAGCCGAACAAGAAATATTTTTTGAAATTCTTGACGATATCCAAGTGCATATCGCCGAATTGAGAACGATGGCATTCGTCGAAAATAATAACGACCTTTTTATCGAATACTTCGTGTCCTTTGTTCTTACCAATAAACACGGATAACTTTTGAATGGTCGTTATAATGATTTTACAATCGGGGTTTTCCAATTGTTTTTGCAATACTTTCGTAGAAGTATTACTGTTTGCCGCGCCCTTTTCAAAGCGGTCGTATTCTTTCATTGTTTGATAGTCAAGATCCTTTCTGTCCACCACGAACAAAACCTTGTCTATATAATCGAGCTTAGAAGCAA
>CAZMOQ010000104.1:0-3311 GCA_964568155.1 uncultured Clostridia bacterium
TTTTTTTCTTTTTCGTTAAGTAATTCTTCGGAAAGTTTTATTATGTCATTACCGAATTTTTGCTTTCTTTTTTCAAACGACGC
The DNA here is from genome assembly GCA_964568155.1 of uncultured Clostridia bacterium. Classification (GTDB taxonomy): domain Bacteria; phylum Bacillota; class Clostridia; order Christensenellales; family Borkfalkiaceae; genus UMGS775. The sequence continues at coordinate 84 of CAZMOQ010000104.1, forward strand.
ATTGTGCGCAGGGTATGCCGCTATTACGGGCACGCACCCTATAACCATAATTATAATGCCCCAAAACAAAATATTCCACTCTAAAACCATAGTCAAGCCTAAGCCGAATATAAGCGTTCCCAAAATTCCCAAAGTAAGACCTAAAATCATAGGCGGATTTTTTACTTTGGAATCTAAAGTTCTAAGTTCTTCCATTTTGCTTTTTTTATGTCCGCTGCCGTCGTATTTGCGTTTTATGTTTTCTATTTCCATACGTTCGTTTTGCGTCGGTGCTGTGTAATCGTAAGTAAATTTATTTTCATTCATTTTCGTTAATTCCTTTCGTAGTTTTTAATTCTTTAATCGATTTTTCTATCATCAATATCGCCATAGCGATAATCGTTGCGCAGGCGGCAAAACCCACGCTTGCTTTTATAACCGTTAGCCCTGAAGTTATTTCGCCTTCGCTGAAAGTCGAAAGCATAGTTACTGTAAGCGAAACTATCGCCATACAAGCGTCTGCAAAGTTTATGTTCCGTAAAGCCTGCACTGACGGGTCGTTGTATTTTTTAGCCTTAATAAGGTTATAGATAGCCATACTCATTTTATAAAAAACATAGGTAGCGTTGGCTATAGCCATAATCATTCCGCTTTGAATAGGTTTCCTTGACAGCATCATTTCGGTTACGGCAACAGCCATAGCGATTTCCAAAAGTGAAAGCACTATTCCGCCCGAAAGATATATTCGCCACTTTTTGTTTTTAAGAATTTTCGGTTCGTTTGCATATTTTTTTCGGCATTTAGAGTCCGCTAAAAGTATTCCGCCCCTGAATAGCAGCATAACGAAATAATATCCCGATATTGCAAAGTACCATATTAGACGGTATCTTATTGCGCTGACAAGATTTATTAAAACGAAGGCAACCGTCAACGCAAACGAAAACGACGAAAAAATTAGCGTCTTAAAACCGTAATTATCCATAATTTTTGCAACTATCGAATTTTTCCTAAGCATAGTTATGGTTGTGTGTTTTATGCTCGGCGCATAAATAACCACCGTATAAACGCTGTATCCCAAAGTAATTGCGGCAACGGCGTATAGCAGGTAAGAAAGAACTTCAAAAAGCAAACCGCCAAAATTCGCTATCGCAAAAAATATTGCGCCGCCGCAGGAAAGTACCGTTACGATATATACTAACGCAAGCAAAAAACCGTAAGGGCGTTTTAACCATTCTAAAAAATCATCGTTTTTTTTCATCTAATGCTCCGTTTAGCGTTACTGTAAAAGTCGAGCCTTTGCCGAGTTCGCTTTCGACCTTTATGTTGCCGCCTATCACGTTTATAACTTTTTTTACCAGCGCAAGCCCCAAGCCGTTGCCTTCTTTAGACCTCGAAGTATCGCCTTGATAGAATTTATCGAAAATTCGCTTGCCCGTTTCTTCGCTCATTCCTATTCCGGAATCGGCTATTCTTATCACCGCTTTGCCGTTTTCGGTTTTAAGTCCTATAAAAATATTACCGCCGTCGGGGGTGAATTTTATTGCGTTCGATAAAAGATTGTTGCAAATAATTTCTAGGTAAGAAGTAACTGAATTTATGCAAACTTCGTCGATATCGCAAGAAAGTTCGATATGTTTTTCGTCAATCAAGTCCTCGAAAGCAAAAACCGTTTGCGCAAGCATTTCGTCCAGCCGAATGTTTTGCGATTCGGGAATTATTTTTTGATTTTCAAGTTTGTTTAACTTCAAAATATTCATTACCAAATTAGTCAGCCTTGCGGACGCTTGGACTAAAATTTTAGTGTACGCAACTTTTTCTTCCTTGCCTATTTTATCGTTTTGCAAGGCGGTTGCGTAGTTTTGGATTATGGCAAGCGGAGTTTTTATTTCGTGCGATACGTTTGAAATAAAATCCGTTTTAAGCACTTCGTTTTTAGAAAGTTCTTCAGCCATTTTGTTTAGATTTTCCATTATAAGGTCAAATTCGTCGTATCGGTTAAACGAATGGCGGGGGATAAGCCTTACCTTAAAATTGCCTGAAGTTATTTGTTCGGTAGCGGTTAAAATTTGTTCCACCGCAGAATTTACCGTAAATTTTCTTCTAAGTGCGTCTATCGTGGAGCATATTAAGGAAATCCCTAAACAAACTATCAGCATTATAGCGGAAATCGTTGCTGTATTGCCCTTAAAACGCTCGTTTACCATATCGAAAATAAATACGACTGCAGTGACGGTTAGGGCAATCATTAAAAAAAATCCCAAATATCCCGTCAGCGCTTTCAACCATTTGCGTTTTTTATTCACTTTAACACCGCCTTGTATCCTAAGCCGTGAACGGTAAGAATTTCAAACCCGTCGCAAGCGGAAGTTTTTTCCCTAAGTTTAGCCATATATACGTCAACCGTTCTAGACGTTGCGGAACTGTCGAAATCCCAAAATTCGTCCATTAGTTGCGAACGGGAAAACGTACGCTTAGGAAAGGACAGCAATTTGAATAAAAGGTCGAATTCCCTAACCGTAAGCGGCAATTCTTCGCCGTTTAAATAAGCGGTGTGTTCGTCCGAATTCATTCGTAAATTCCCTGCAATCAACTCTTTGTTTTTTTCTATTTTAGAGCGGCGTAACAGTGCGCCGACTCTAAGCATCAATATTTCGGCGTCGAACGGTTTAACAACATAATCGTCTATGCCTATTTTATAACCGTATTGTTTGGAAGGCTTGTCGTCAAGCGCAGTCATAAACAAAATAGGAATTTCCTTATTCGTTAAGCGAACGGCTTTTGCAAGTTCGTATCCGTCAAGTTCGGGCATCATAATATCGCTTATAATCATATCGAATTGAGATTCTTCAAATTTTTCCAAAGCGGTTTTTCCGTCGTAACAAGCAACGGGAAAGTACCCGTTATCGGTAAGATAGGTGCAAACTAATCCGTTCAAAGACTTGTCGTCTTCGACAACTAAAATTTTAATCATAGGGTATACTCCTTATTATGCTTTTATATTTTACCCGATATGCATTTTTTAATTGTTAAAAATATGTTAAAGAATTGTAAAAGTACATTTGTATTTGCAAATATGCAGTCCGTTTGCTTTTAGATTCTTAGGTAGCCCGTTTTAGAATGACACGATTTTGAATATTTTATATTTTTTTCCTATCATTCTTGAGTATGTTCGCCATTGCAAACATACTCAAGAATATATTTCTTTAATTCTCGCAAAAAGATTTTGAAAAAAGATTTTTGCGAAAAGGA
>CAZMOQ010000105.1:0-3256 GCA_964568155.1 uncultured Clostridia bacterium
CTTCTTTAAGTCTTTGCATTGCAAGTTTATCGCCCGAAAGGTCTATGCCTTCCTTTGCTTTGAATTCCGAAACCAAATATTCCATTATTCTGTTATCGAAGTCGTCGCCGCCGAGCAAGCAGTTACCGTTGGTTGCCAAAACTTCGAAAACGCCGTCGCCGATTTCCATAATGGATACGTCGAACGTGCCACCGCCCAAGTCGTAAATAATAACTTTTTGGCTCTTGCCTTCCTTATCCAAACCGTACGCAAGCGCTGCTGCGGTAGGTTCGTTTATAATTCTTAAAACATTAAGACCTGCGATTTTACCTGCGTCTTTGGTTGCCTGTCTTTGGCTGTCCGAGAAATATGCAGGGCAAGTGATAACTGCGTCGGTTACCGTAGTACCCAAATAACTTTCGGCGTCTTTTTTGAGTTTTGAAAGTATCATTGCGGAAATTTCTTGCGGAGTATACGCTTTATCGTCGATTTTTACTTTATAATCCGAACCCATATGTCTTTTAATAGACGATACCGTTCTTTCGGCGTTTGCTACCGCCTGTCTTTTCGCTACCTGACCTACCAACCTTTCGGAATCCTTTTGAAACCCTACTACCGAAGGAGTAGTTCTATTACCTTCTGCGTTTGCTATAACGACGGGTTCGCCGTTTTCCATAACCGCTACGCAGGAATTTGTCGTACCTAAGTCAATACCTATTGTTTTACTCATAATTTTTTATCTCCTTTTATTTTATTACGCTAACTTTAGCATACCTTATTATTTTTTCGCCTAATTTGTACCCCTTTTGGAATACCGCTTTTACGAAACCTTCTTCTTCGCCTTCGTCTGCTTCGGCTTGCATAACCGCTTCCGCAACATTCGGGTCGAATTTTTCGCCTACGGGGTTTATTTCCGTAACGCCTTGCGCCGTCATCGTTTCGTTAAATTGACGGAGCAACAAAGAAATGCCTTCTTTTGTCTTTTCGTCAAGTTCCATAAGCATAGCCCGTTCAAGGTTGTCGCCTACGCTTAGAACTTTCAATATAACTTCCTGCTTGCCGTCGATAACCGCATCCCTGTAAAGGTTTGCGTTACGCTTTTTGTAGTTATCGAACTCCGCAACCGAACGCATCCATTTATCTTTATATTCTTCAACGCTCTTTTCCACAGTTTGCAACTTTTCGGCAAGTTCTTTGTTTTGTTGTTTAAGTTGTTCTAATTCGTTTAATTCTTCGGCGGTAGATTCAGCCGCCTTTTGCTTTTCTTCTTTCATCTCTGCTCCTAATCGTCATCTATCATTTCTTCAAGTATCTTTCCGACGCCTTCCAAAACGGATATTACTTTTTGATAATCCATTCTAAGCGGTCCTAAAACGCCGTACGTACCTAACTTATGTCCGCCCGAAAGATAGGTTGCTGTAACCAGCGAACAGTCTTCGGGGATATCTTCCCCTTCGCCGTTCCCGATTTTTATATTTATTTCGATGCCGTTTTCTTCTTCCAACAAGTTTGCTAACTTGTCCTTGCTGGTAACCACCGAAAGAAAGTTTTTAACTTTATCCAAATCTTCGTATTCGGGATGATTTAATATTTTGTCTTCGCCTTCCAAAACGACGTTGCTTTCTTTATCGTTGATGTAATTTTCGATAGCGTCTATAACGCAGTTAAAAATTTCCCTGTACGAAGCGAACTCGTTTTCGATACTTTCGTCAACAGCAACGGCTTCGTCTAATCGCTTGCCCTTAAACAACTTGTTTACCAAATCGTTTGCGGAACGCAACTGCTCGTCAGTCATATCTTCGGGAACTTTTATAAACTTATCCCTTATAAGCGTTCTGTCGGTAACGATTAAAAGTAGCGCCGTACCCGCCTTGTAACGGAAAATGTTTACGTTTTCGATAACGTCTTCGCCGCCAGTCGAGGCAATCGCAATGGATGTGTAATCGGTAAGTTCGGATATAACTTTGGCGGTATTTTTTACAACGGCTTCCAAATTGTCCGCTTGTCTGGAAAAAGTGTTTTTTATAAGTTTAAGTTCTTTCCCCGAAAGTTTGCCCTTTTCCATAAGTTCGTTTACGTACATTTTGTAGGCAGGTGCGGAAGGAACTCTACCGCTCGAAGTATGCAAATGCGTCAAATACCCCATTTCTTCAAGTGCGGCAAGTTCGCTTCTTACCGTTGCGGAACTTATATCGGGCATATGGTTTTCCGTTATGCTTTTACTTGAAACAGGTTGAGCCGTAGATATATAATCGGCGACGACTATTTGTAAAATTTTCTTTTTTCTTTCGGATAAATTCATCTCTCCACCCGTTAGCACTTTAAATACTTTGCTGTTAGCACTCTCGTTTCATCAGTGCTAATTTTACAACTATTATATTTCAAAGTCAAGCATTTTATGCAAAATTTTTTTTCTTTTAAAAATTTTTAAAGTTTAATCGAGAAAAAACCGATTTAAACATAAAAAAAAACGAACCGCACGAAAGGGAATTTCTCCGCCCCGCACGATTCGTTTTTCAGATTGTGTTTACAAAAAAACAAGGATTCGACCGTTGTTTGCCGAACCCTTGAATTAAAAATTAGTTTTCTTTATAGTTTACTACTTTTGAGAAATCTTCCGCTTTAAGCGATGCACCGCCGATAAGACCGCCGTCGATATTTCTCATACTCATAAGGTCTTTTGCGTTAGACGGATTCATACTGCCGCCGTATTGAATACGAATGTTTTTAGCGACTTCTTTACCGAACGTATTGCCTATTACCCTACGGATATAACCGATAGTTTGGTTTGCGTCTTCCTTGGTAGCCGTCTTGCCCGTACCGATTGCCCAAACGGGTTCGTAAGCGATAACCACGTTCGAAAAATCTTCTATACCACAAAGTCCTTCTACGATTTGCTTTTTAAGAACTCTCTTAGTCTTATTCTTTTCTCTTTCGGTAAGAGTTTCGCCAACGCATACGATAGGCTTCAAACCTTTTGCAAGGGCTTGTTTAGTTCTCTTGTTTACGCTTTCGTCGGTTTCGCCGAAGTATTGTCTTCTTTCGCTGTGTCCGATAATTACGTATTCAACGCCGAGTTCCAAAAGCATATCCGCAGAAATTTCAGCGGTAAATGCGCCCTTATCCGCCCAAGAAACGTTTTGTGCGCCGAGTTTGATTTTTGAACCTTTGATTGCTTCGCCAACAACCGCCAAATCAGTGTAAGGCACGCAAACTACTACGTCGCATTTTGCTTTTGCTACGAGCGGTTTAAGTTCGTTAACGAGCGTAGCCGCTT
>CAZMOQ010000106.1:0-3239 GCA_964568155.1 uncultured Clostridia bacterium
ATATTTTTAAGTTTTGCAATTTGTTTTACGCCGTTCTCCACATCGTCAGGTAAAAAGCCGCCTTTATTTTCGTCTTTACCTACATTTACTTCGATAAGAATATCCGTAACCACGCCTTTTTTTTGCGACTGTTTGTCTATTTCTTCGGCGAGAGCGATATCGTCTACCGACTGAATAAGCGCTACTTTGCCGATTAAATATTTAACTTTATTTTTTTGAAGCCTACCTATAAAATGAAAGGTTGCGCCATTTATCATAGGGGACTTGTCCCTGAATTCCTGAACTTTATTGTCCCCGACGATAGTAACGCCTAATTCGACGGCTTTATTTATAATGTCGGCGTCGACCGTTTTCGTCGCTCCTACCACGGTTATTTTTTCGCCTAAATTATTGCCGTTTTTAATTTCTTCAAAAACTTCGCTTATACTTTCTTCAAGCATTTTATTTACCGTTCAACATATCCTGCATATCGTATATGCCGCATTTTTTGTTTGCAACGTAAAGCGCTGCGTTTAACGAGCCTTCCGCAAAAACCGAACGGCTTAACGCTTCGTGCTTAAAGGATATAATTTCGTTGTTGCCTGCAAAAATAATTTCGTGTTCGCCGACTATATTTCCGCCACGAATTGCGTGTATGCCTATTTCGTCGGGATTTCTTTTACCCGTTTTGCCTTCACGCCCGTAAACATAGAACTTTTCAGGATTTTCCTGCTTAATTCCGTCGGCAAACATAAGCGCAGTGCCTGACGGAGCGTCTACTTTTTGGTTATGATGCTTTTCTATTATTTCGATATCGAAGCCTTCGAGCGCAACGCTTGCTTTTTTAATTAAATTAAGCAGTACGTTAACGCCTAGCGACATATTAGCCGATTTAAACACTGCGTTGTTTTCGGAATGTTTTTTTATTAAGTTAAGTTCGGTTTCGCCGTAGCCCGTTGCACACAACACTACGGGAACACTGTTTTTGTTTGCGTAATCGAGTAAATTTGGCAATGCCGCAGGCGAAGAAAAGTCTATAATGCAATCGGGCTTTTCTTTAACTTGAGAATAACTTTCGTAAACGGGGTAGGGTAAGTCGGATAACTTAGCGTTTATATCGACGCCGGCAACCGTTTGAACGTTTTGCCTTTTTAAAGCATATTCGTAAACTTGCCTGCCCATTCTGCCAAGTGCGCCTGAAATAAGTAACTTCATATAATTACTCCTTAATATCGAAACCGAAATTTTTAAGAATATTAATCATTTCGATTTTATGGTGTTCTTCGAGTTCGGTAAGCGGCGCTCTTACAATAGGCGAGCCTATGCCGATAAGCGAAGCCGCCGTTTTTACGGGGATAGGGTTAACTTCCGTAAACATAGCGTCTATTAAGGGCAGTAACCTTTCTTGCAACTTAACCGCTTCGTCGTTTTTGCCTGCAAAGTAAAGCCTTGCAACGTCGCCTACTTCTTTAGGCGCAATATTCGAAGCAACCGAAATAAGCCCCATACTGCCGATTGAAAGCATTGCAAGGTTAAGGTTGTCGTCGCCGCTGTACAGGCTACATTTGTTTCTTATAAGCCTTGCGGTTTCGCAAATTTGTTCCATATTTCCGCACGCTTCTTTTATGCCGTATATGTTAGGAATATCCGCAATTTTATTCATCGTTTGCGGCAAAATGTTCACGCCCGTTCTGGCTGGTACGTTATAACACAAAACGGGAACGTTAACGCTTTCGCAAACCGTTTGGTAATACTTTACAAGCCCGTTTTGAGTGCATTTGTTGTAATAGGGGGTTACCACAAGCAATCCGTCTGCGCCCATACTTTCGGCGTATTTGCTTTTTTCAACCGCTTTTGCCGTGCAGTTGGAACCCGTTCCGAGAATTACTTTCACACGCTTGTTTATACGCTTAAAGCAAAATTCGGTTACATCGGCGTATTCGTTGTCGGTCATAGTAGCGGCTTCGCCCGTAGTTCCCAAAACCACGATGGCGTCTATGCCGCCGTCTATTTGATAGTCGATAAGTTTACCTAATGCGTCGTAATCGACGCCGTCTTGGGTAAACGGCGTTATCATTGCGGTACAAGTGCCTTTGAATAAGGTTTTCATTTTTACACGCTCCTGTTATTTATTGACTTTTTCGTTGAAAACTTTAAGCCATTCGTTTGCGATGAGCGTTGCGCCTGCGATATTCGGGTGAACGCCGTCGTAGAGATAAATAGTTTCGTTAAATTTATTTGACATTTCGTCGAACTTATCTTGCAAATGAACGAAAGGTAAATCATAATCTTCAGCAATCTTTTTAATTACTTTCGCATAAGTTCTTATTTCGCTGAATTTATCGAAATTTTCTTCGGTGGCGATGCCTTTAAGAACGAAAGGTTCCATAATCATTATTTTAGTATTAGGCAAAATTTCTTTCGTTTCTTCTATTATCATACGGTAGAATTTTTCGAAACGTACGATATCAACGCCGTTTTTATTGTTTATTTCGTGCCAAATATCGTTTATGCCGATTAAAATGCTTAAAACGTCGGGTTCCATATTCCAAACGTCACATTTGATTCTTGCATAAAGGTCAACTATTCTGTTTCCGCCGATGCCCCTGTTTATAACTTGATAGAAAAGCGGGTCGGCTTCGGATAATTTCGACGCAACCACCGAAGGATAGCCTATGCCGTAAGACCATTGATTGCCTATTTCACATTCTCTGTTCCTACCCATATCGGTAATAGAATCGCCGAAAAATAAAATTTTCATAATTTTCTCCTTATTTGATAAGTCCCATTTCAAGAACTTTTTCGGCTATTTGAACTGCGTTCGTTGCAGCGCCTTTTCTGATATTGTCGGCAACAACCCAAAGGTTTACGCCGCTTTCGACGGTGTCGTCTTGTCTGATTCTTCCGACGAACACTTCGTTTTTGTTTTCGGCGTTAATAGCCATAGGATAAATATTGTTCGCAACGTCGTCTTGTACGACAACGCCTTCGGCTTTTTCCAAAACTTCTCTTACCTGTTTAGCAGTGCAAGGTTTGTTGAATTCAACGTTTATCGATTCGCTGTGACCGTAGTAAACGGGCACCCTTACGGTAGTAGCGGTAATTTTTATGTTTTGGTCGCCCAAAATCTTTTTGGTTTCGAAAATCATTTTATCTTCTTCTTTAGTATATCCGTTTTCAAGAAACACGTCTATGTGCGGAATACAGTTTCCGAAAATGGGATAGGGGAATTTTTGCGGCGGTTCGCCGTTTATCCCGTT
>CAZMOQ010000107.1:0-3206 GCA_964568155.1 uncultured Clostridia bacterium
TACTGAGCAGGTTTGCTGTGCAAACCTGTCGAAGTATCTAAAAGTAGATTCTTCGCTTCGCTCAGAATGACAAGAAAAAATACTCAAGAATGACGGTAGTATAAATTAATTATTTAAAACGCAAAAACAGCGAGGCAATTTTGCTCCGCTGTTTTTATAATTCAGTTTCTTACCGTTATTATTTAGTACCGAAGATTCTATCGCCTGCGTCGCCTAAACCGGGAACTATGTAACAGTTTTCGTTTAATTTTTCGTCTTGCGCAGCGCAGTATACGGGTACGTCAGGATGCGCTTTTGTAAATGTTTCAACGCCTTCGGGGGCGGAAATCAAACACATAAACTTAATATCCTTGCAACCCCTTGCCTTTATAAAATCTACCGCAGCAACGGCGCTGCCACCGGTTGCCAACATGGGGTCTACCAAAATAACTTGCCTGTTTGCAACGTCGTCGGGTAGTTTGCAGTAATATTCGGTAGGTTTATGGGTAACTTCGTCCCTGTAAAGTCCTATATGCCCTACTTTTGCGGTGGGGAACAGTGCAAGCACGCCGTTTACCATGCCCAAACCTGCCCTTAAGATAGGAACTATCGCAACGTCCTTGCAAGCAAGAACTTTCGCTGTCATTTCGGAAATAGGAGTTTTAAGTTTTACGTCTTTTAAGGGTAAATCTCTGAAAACTTCGTACGCCATAAGCGTTGAAATTTCTTCAACAAGTTCTCTAAACTGTTTTGAAGAAGTGTTTTCATCTCTCATAAGCGAAATTTTGTGAGTAATAAGCGGGTGGTTAAAAATAGTTACGTTGTTATTCATAAATTCTCCTTTACAAAAAGTCGGGGCTTGAATTTACAAACCCCTAAAATTTTATTCTTTGTTTTTTTCTTCTTCGTAAGCGTTTAAAACGGCACGAATTATTTCGTCACGCATATCCTGTTTTATCGGATGAGCAACGTCTTTATATTCGCCGTCGCTTGCCTTTCTACTGGGCATTGCCACAAACACGCCTTCGCTGCCGTCGATAACTTTTATATCGTGCACGACGAAACATTCGTCGAATGTTATCGAAGCAACCGCTTTTAATTTGCCATCGTCTTTTTTGACGATACGTATACGTACGTCTGAAATTTTCATATATTATACCTTCCTTGTCATATGTTAGTAGTATTTTAACATAAAAATCAAACGATTTCAATACTTTTTTCAAAAAAAAGTAAAGTTTTTTAAAAAATTTTCATAAAATTTAGTATGAAAAGCAAATTCGTGTTGAAAAACGGGGTAAAAATTCATTTTATAGGAATCGGCGGAGTAGGAATGAGCGCACTTGCCAAGTATTGCAAAACTGCGGGAGCGTTAGTCAGCGGTTCGGATATTGCGCAAAGCGCAACGACCGACGACTTGCAAAATTCGGGGATAAATATTTTTATCGGACACGATAGAAAAAACGCAAAAGGTGCGGACGTAATAGTTTATAATTCTGCGATAAGCGAAAATAATCCCGAATATCAATTCGCAAAAGACAATAATAAAACGCTGGTTAGCCGCAGCGAACTTTTAGCCGCTATCGAAAAAGAGCATAACTATTCCATAGCGGTTTCGGGGTGTCACGGAAAAACCACCACGACGGCAATGCTTGCGCATATATTCATAAAAGCAAATAAACGCCCCGTGTGCTTTATCGGCGGAGAAGATAAAACTTACGGCAATTTTGTTTCGGGCGACGGCGTTTTTATCACCGAAGCCTGCGAATACAAGAAAAACTTTCTTCGTCTTTCTCCCGATATTGCGGTGGTGTTGAATATCGACAACGACCATTTGGATTGCTACGGGAATATGGAAAAAATTAAAAGCGCATACAAAAAATTTATTTCGGGCAGGAAGTCGGTAATCAATGCCGACGATAAAAACGCCGTGTCGATATCGGATATAAGCAGTATAACTTACGGAATAACTCAGCCTGCGGTGTATAGGGCGAAGAATATAGACGATACCGACGGAATTAAATTTTCGCTTTACGTAAACGGTAGTTATCGCACTAAAATAAAATTATCGATAAGCGGCAAACATAACGTATATAACGCTTTGGCGGCTATTGCCTGCGCAACCGAATACGGTATAAGTTTGGGCGTTATTAAAACCGCACTTGCAAATTTCAACGGCATTTATCGCAGGCAGGATGTTTTAGGCGTTAAAAAAGAAACGATTATAGAAGCGGATTATGCACATCATCCGAACGAAATTTCAGCCGTCTTAAAAAGTGGAGATTTCGTCGTCTTTCAGCCGCATACGTATTCAAGAACTAAACTTTTAATGGGGGAATTCGTAAACGTTTTAAAGCAATACGATTGCGTGATAATTCCAACGTACGCCGCAAGGGAAAATTACGACGTAGACGGTAGCGGTTACGCTTTGTATCAACAATTAAAGCAGGTCGGTAATTGCGTGTATGCCGATACGAAAGAAAAGTTATTCGATTTATTAGATAAAAAAGTCGGGCTTTATAAAAGAATTATGTTTTTGGGCGCAGGCGATATATATGAATACGCAAAAGGGTATTTAACCCGCCGTTAGCAACGGCATATTGTAACGTTTGTCGATATGCAAACTTGCCGATGAGTGCATATAAATTTATTAAAATAAAACGTTTGTAAAAATCAAATATTAGGAGAGGCGGATTTTTAATCCGCCTCTCCTAATATATATAAAATAAGCGTGTTTTTTATCGTTTTTGCACCACTTTCCTGTTGTTCTTGAGCGTTTTTCTATCAGTCTTGAGCGTTCTTTTCTAGTCATTCTAAATCACATTCCTGTCATTCTGAGTTCGCAAAGCGAACGAAGAATCTCACGGCGTTACTTGTCGGTAATTGCGTTACTACTACTACATTTACTTTTTTAGATACTTCGACAGGCTGCAGTGCAGCCTGCTCAGTATGACACAGAGTGATGTCATTCTGAGTTCGCCCCACTTTGACGGGCTTACGAAGAATCTATTCAAACCTGTCATTCTGAGTTCGCATTTGCGAACGAAGAATCTCACGGCGTTTCTTGTTTGCTATTGCGTTACTGCTACACTTATATTTTTAGATACTTCGACAGGTTTGCTAAGCAAACCTGCTCAGTATGACAGGGACTACCGTCATTCTGGGCGTTCGTTCTTGTCATTCTGAGCGTAGCGAAGAATCTAAATATTTTAGACGCTTCGTAAGTAGGG
>CAZMOQ010000108.1:0-3136 GCA_964568155.1 uncultured Clostridia bacterium
TGAATGCGATAACCTTCGGAAGATACATTGCGTTTGCAGCACCGTGAATAATGTGTGCGCCGTAATCTTCGAAAGCAGCGCCCGTCTTATGAGCCATAGAGTGAACGATACCGAGCAATGCGTTAGAGAAAGCCATACCTGCAAGGCATTGAGCGTTATGCATAGACGCTCTCTTTTCCATATTGCCGTTATAAGAATCGATAAGGTCGTTTTGAATCATTTTGATTGCAAATATAGCAAGCGGGTCGGTAAAATCGCAATTAGCGGTAGATACGTATGCTTCGATTGCGTGAGTCATAGCGTCCATACCCGTATGTGCAGTTAACTTCTTAGGCATAGTTTCGGCAAGGTCGGGGTCAACGATTGCAACGTCCGGCGTAATTTCAAAGTCGGCAAGCGGATATTTAATACCCTTTTTGTAATCGGTTATAACCGAGAATGCGGTAACTTCGGTTGCAGTACCCGAAGTAGAAGGTATTGCGCAAAAATGAGCCTTTGTACGAAGTTCGGGAATACCGAAAACTACGCACATTTGTTCGAAGGTAATTTCAGGATGTTCGTACTTAATCCACATTGCCTTTGCAGCGTCGATAGGCGAACCGCCACCGATTGCAACTATCCAGTCGGGTTGGAACTTCGTCATTGCTTCAGCGCCCTTCATAACAGTATCAACGGAAGGGTCGGGTTCGATACCTTCGAAAAGTTCAACTTCCATACCTGCTTCTTTCAAATATTCGACAACTTTATCAAGGAAGCCGAAACGCTTCATAGAACCGCCACCGACGCAAACCATCGCTCTGGTTCCCTTTAAATTTTTAAGTGCTTCGAGAGCACCTTTGCCGTGATATAAATCACGAGGTAACGTAAAACGTGCCATAAGAAAATCTCCTTATTTCATATAATTTTTTTATAATTTTATCTTACTACAAAAATTTTATTTTGTAAATAATTTAAAAGTTATATCGATACTATTGATATCGGTATTATTGATATCGATATATACTATACCAAATTATCGAAAAATAAGCAAGTGTTTTTAAGTGGTTTTTTAAAATTATATTAAAACGACTGAAACACTCGAAACAAAAATTCGTCGATTTGTTCTAGTATTTTTTTGCTCTTGCGATAAAATCTTCCCCTTTTCGCTTATTCGTTATTCTTTCTTTCCGTAATCTTTTTTAATACTAAATTCGATAAAATTATAGAAATAATTCCTATAAAAGCACCTATAACCGCACCGATAAGCACGTCCGACGGGTAATGTACCCCTATGTACAGTCTTGAAAAAGCAATTATAACGGATACGGCTATCGCAGAAATCGCCTTCTTTTTGTAAAAATAAGTAAGCACGGCGACAGCGCAAAACGAAACCGCCGAATGACCTGACGGAAACGAATAATCGGTCGGCAACTTATATTTCAAACACGATATATAATTTTTCAACTGTGCGGAATATTCAAACGGGCGTGGTCTTTTTACTACGTTTTTTATAATTAAGTTAACCAGCAAAGCGTCTAAAATTAAAGCGACGGCAAGATATATTCCGCTTTTGCGTGTTTTTTTGAAGCATAACAAAAGTATTGCGCAGACAATCCATATTGCGCCAACTTCGCCTATATAAGTAAAAAACAACATTATAACGTCTAAAAACTTACAATGTATCGCCGATAAACTTTCAAGAAATTTTATTTCCATATAGCCGCCGTTCTCCTAAAAATATTTAAAAAGCGTGCCGTCGAAAACGCATCGCATACGGACGCATCTTCTTGAAGCAACGCTTTAAAGTTTTATTCGGGTTTTATTATTTTTACCGATTTTTCGGTATCGAACAACGTCCAAGGAGCGATATCCTTAGGCGGTTGAGCCCTAAACACGAGCCTTTCTTTTGTAACGGGATGAGTAAACGACAAATAATACGCCCAAAGCGCAAGATATCCCTTTACCGCCTTAGGTCCGCCGTAACGCATATCGCCGAAAACGGGACAGCCTATCGCATTCATTTGCACCCTTATTTGGTGACTTCTACCCGTATGCAATCTAACTTCCGTAAAACTTAAATCGCCTTTGGTTTCTATTACGTTATATTCTAATTCGGCAAATTTTGCGCCCTGCGTGGCTGCGGTACATAAATATACCATATTATTTACGGCGTTTTTCTTCATATAATGCCGCAAAGTAGCACGCTCTTCTCTAGGCGTTCCGCATAAAACGGTCAAATATCTTTTTTCAAAATCGCCCGACTTCATTTGTTCGGAAAGTCTTGCAGCCGCTTTAGAAGTCTTTGCAAAAACCATAATTCCACCCGTAGGTCTATCTAGCCTGTGAACAAGCCCCAAGTAAACGTTGCCTTGTTTATCGTAAGTCGTTTTGATATACTCTTTTATCATAGTAAGCATATCTTTATCCTTACTTTCGTCTTCGCAAGAAGGTACGTTTTGCGGTTTTAAAACCACGATTATATGATTGTCTTCATATAAAATAATCAAATCATCCATAAATTTATCCTTAATTAGTTTTCCACAGCCCCGAACAACCGCACGGCAATATTATTCCGTCTTCGGTATCGAGCCCTACTTCATACGCTTCGGTAGTTCCGCCTTTTAAATTTAATCTTAATATATTATCGATTACTTGCGGTTGCAACCCCGTCGTATAACTGTTTATCAAAAAGAACAGCGGATTATCGCTTAAAACTTCGGTACATAATTTTACTAGCGGAAACAACTCGGTTTCCAACTTCCACATTTCTCCGTTAGGTCCACGACCATAACTGGGCGGGTCCATAATAATTGCGTCGTAACGCCGTCCCCTACGAATTTCCCTTTGAACGAATTTTTTGCAATCGTCGATAATAAATCGTACAGGCGCATCTTTTAACCCCGAAAGCGCAAGATTTTCCCCTGCCCTTTCTACCATACCTTTTGCGGCGTCTACGTGGCAAACTTTTGCGCCTGCGGCAGCGCACGCAACCGTTGCACCGCCTGTATAAGCAAACAAATTAAGCACGCTTATTTCCCTATCGGCGTTTTTGATAAGTTCGGTCATCGCATCCCAGTTAACCGCTTGTTCGGGGAACAACCCCGTATGCTTAAAACCCATAGGTTTTATTTTGAATTTTAAATTTTTATATCCGATT
>CAZMOQ010000109.1:0-1364 GCA_964568155.1 uncultured Clostridia bacterium
CTTCCTGTCATTCTTTAGCGATAGTAAAGAAACTAATACACCACTGTCATTCTGAACACAGTGAAGAATCTATCCTTACTTGTCATTCTGAACGCAGTGAAGAATCTACCCCTACCCTGTCATTCTGAAGTTTGCGAAGCAAACGAAGAATCTCATTTGCGTTTTTTGTTTGTAATTGCATTGCTATTGCATTTACATTTTAGATACTTCGACAGGCTCGCTACACTCGCCTATTCAGTATGACAAAAGGGGCGGCTTTACAAGCCTATTCAGTATGACACGTCGAAACGCAACTTTTAGTCAACACTTTGTTAAAAACAAAGTGCAAGGCTTTACCGTTGGTTTCTCCTTTTTTTCACTAAAATCTTTTGCTAAAGCAAAATCTTTTAGCAAATTTTTTAATAATAATTTTTTAGTCCTCGTCATTCTAAACACGCTCACTTGTCATTCTTGAGCCACTCTTTTGTCATTTTGGACACACTCATTTGTAATTCTGAGTATAGCGAAGAATCTACCTTCCAAAAACTGTCATTCTAAATTTGCGTTTGCGAACATAAAAAGAATCTACTTTCCATATCATTTTATACAAAATTTTATCCAACATTATATATAGTTCAAAAGGCTAGCAAAAAAATTGCTAGCCTTTTATCGTCTTGCCGTAAATAAAACTATTTTACCACTTAAATTTTTTAATTATTTATAAATTACAAGTTCTTCTATACTCTTTCTCTTTTTTTCTCTTATTTTATCGTCGGCGGCAGCGTAACCTACCGCAATTACAAGTCTAATCCGCTTTTGCTCGTCGATTTTAAGCAATTTTTTAATTTCAAGTTCGTCAAACCAACCAAGCATACAAGTAGATAAACCTTCTTCTTCGGCGGACAATATAATTTGCGACACAACTAACCCTATATCTATTTGCGCAAATTTTTGGTCCTGTACCCTACCTTCCGTTTGAGAAAGCAACATTGCGGCTTCTTCGCAAACCACGATAAAACAATGCACGTTTTTGCATTGCTTATTAAATCCCAAACCCTGCGTTTGAATACTTACCTTATCGGCTAGTTCGGCATTGCTAATCACCACAAAACTATACGGCTGAGAATTACACGCCGACGGCGCCAGTCTTGCGTTTTCCATAATACGAACAAGTTTATCCTTTTCAACAGCCTTGTTTCCGTCAAAATTTCTACAACTTTGCCTTTTTTTAAATAACTCACTAAGCATAATCGTACTCCTTTTTTTAGAGTTTATCATTTTTGAAAGTTTTTGTCAATCGCATTTTTCAAAGTATCGTAGATATTACAATTTTGAACTATATCGCTAATATCCCGCTGGCTTAATATCTTTTTCGGTTTATCGCC
>CAZMOQ010000109.1:1464-3070 GCA_964568155.1 uncultured Clostridia bacterium
CAGCAAGTAAAATTCTACCGCCGTCAAGCGGAAAAAACGGTAACAAATTTATAACGGCAAGCGAAACGTTCGCAAAAACGGCTGTGTCGGTGTATGCGTACGAAAGCGGGTATATCCACCAACTCGCCACGAAAAACACCGCTATCAAGATATTCGTAAACGGCCCCGCAAGGGCAATAAGAATTTCATCAACGGGTTTTAAGCCGTCTATTTTACCCGAAACAACCGCCCCATACGGCATAAGCGTCAATTTGTTAAGCGTATACCCCTGTCTGTTCGCAACGAACGAATGCCCTAACTCGTGGAGCAGGGCAACGACGGTGTATATTAAAAACAAAAATATTTCACCCGTAAAAGCGTAATATACGCCGAATACGATAAATAAAGGGTGTATGCTGAATTTTAAACTTCCCATACGACACTACTGCCGTCTACGGTGTATTCGGTTATCAACGAATCGCCTGAATAAAAACAAAGTTCAACGTTTTCGCCAAGACTGTAACCTATAGGCAAATTTCCGTAAACCGTTGCGTTAATGTCGTGATAAGCATAATCTATACCTTTTATAACCGTTTTAAATTTAGTGCTGTGCGTTATTTCAACGGTATATTTGTTATTTTCATCTTTGGTTATAGCGGTAATTTTTCCGTCGCAGGGTGCATAAACACTACCCGTTGCCGCAAAGCACATAACTCCGCCGTCAACCGTCACGTCGCCGCTTACAGGCAATTCCGCATTAAAAGAAGTGTATTCTCTTTCATCGGTTTTGCTTTGTTCTATAGAAAAAACCGAATTCAAAAATGCCGCTATGCCGTTTTTTTCCATATACAAATTAGAAAATATAATTACCCCCAACAGCAAACAAATAACCGCTATTTGCACGCCTATGATAGGAAATTGACGTTTTTTCTTTTCCTTATTGATAGTTACCGAACCTTGATTCAACGGTTCTTCGTTTACAGTTTCTTTTTCTTCTGGTACTTCGCCGTTTACTTTTTCCAAAACCATTTCTTTCACGTTGTCTAAATTTTCGGTTTTTCTTTTGCGCCGTTTTTTACTTTCTGTATACGTTATATTGCAAGTATTAACGGGGATTTCCAACATTTCGGAATATAAAGTTTGTTCATTCATAATTTTGCTCCTTGTCCTTTTTATACTAGATAATATGAAAGTCCCGTGAAAAATATGATAAAAAAAATAATTTTTAAAATGTATTGAAAAAGCAGTTAAAAACTGTTGACAAAACCGAACAATTTAGATATAATACATAAGCAATTGAAATGGCGGCGTAGCTTAGTTGGTTATAGCGGCCGGTTCATACCCGGCAGGTCGTTGGTTCGAATCTGACCGCCGCTACCAAATCGGTATGGACGTGTGCATATAGCTGCGCTTGTGCCGACACAAAAGGCCCCTTGGTCAAGTGGTTAAGACACCACCCTTTCACGGTGGTATCATGGGTTCGAATCCCGTAGGGGTCACCAAAAGCAAGCATTTTTAAGCAAATTAACGGCTTAAAAGTGCTTTTTTCTTGCAATTTTTACCATTGCGGTGTCAAAAAACGGTGTCAAAAACAGCCGTTTTTTAATGTCAAATACTAGCATTTTTT
>CAZMOQ010000110.1:0-3013 GCA_964568155.1 uncultured Clostridia bacterium
GGCTCGAGAATGACAAGGAATATTGAATTCTTCGCAAGCGATTATAAAGGACGAAAAATGGCATATACGTTTATTTCGGGCGCAACGGGCGGCATAGGTAAGGCTTTTGCCGAAAAGTGCGCTAAATTGAATTACGATTTGTTTTTGACGGGTAGAAGTTTAGATAAACTTACCACCTTAAAAAACGAACTTTTAAAAATAAATCCTAATATAAAAATAGAAGTTTGCGCTTGTTCGCTTACTAACGAACTCGATAGAAAGGTTATGTTTTCTTTTATCGAAAAAGGTGGGTTTAAGTTTGAAAGAATTTTCAACGTCGCAGGCGTAGACATTCAAAAACCTTTTGAAGAATATACCGATGAAAAAGTTATAATGCAAATCAGGGTGAACGTAGAATCCACCGTTTTTCTTACGCATTTTTTGTTAAAACACGGTGCGCCCGTTAAGGAAATTTTAACAATTTCAAGTATGTCGGGCACGACGCCTATGCCTTATTTTGCATTGTATAGCGCAACGAAGTCTATGCTGACGAACTTTTTTACCGCATTGAGAATTGAACTTAAAAAACAAAAAGTAAAAGTAACTACGGTATTGCCCGGCGGCGTTTACACCCGTCCCGATATAATTTTGGATATAAAAGGACAAGGGCTTTGGGGTAAATTATCCGCAAAAACGCCTGAGTTCGTAGTAGATAAAAGTTTAAAAGCATTGCGAAAAAACAAAGCGGTATACGTACCGGGGTTTTTCAACAAACTGCTTAGATTTATATTAAAAATCACGCCTAAGCGAATAGTTTTAGGATTTATCGCAAGGCGTTGGAAAAAAATAAGAAAAGACGCTTTTTAAATGGAGAAAATAAAATGAGTTTAGCCGATGAAATTTTTATCAGTAATTGCAAAGATATTATGAAAAACGGGTTTTCCGACGAAAATTTACCCGTACGCCCGCACTGGGAAGACGGTACGCCTGCGCATACCGTTAAAAAGTTTTGCATAGTAAACAGGTACGATTTGCAAAAAGAGTTTCCCATAGTAACCATTCGCCGCACTGCTTTTAAGTCTTGTATAGACGAACTTTTATGGATTTGGCAAAAAAAATCTAATAATATACACGACCTTAACAGCCATATTTGGGATAGTTGGGCGGATGAAAACGGTTCGATAGGTAAGGCGTACGGCTATCAATTAGGCATAAAACACAAGTATAAGGAAGGCGAATTCGACCAAGTAGACAGAGTTCTTTTCGACTTAAAAAATAACCCTTCTTCGAGAAGAATAATGACGAATTTATACAATTTTGAAGATTTGCACGAAATGAATCTTTACCCTTGCGCTTATTCTATGACTTTCAACGTAAGCGGCGATACGCTTAACGGTATACTTAACCAAAGAAGTAACGACGTTTTAACCGCAAACAACTGGAACGTTGTTCAGTACGCCGTTTTAATGCATATGCTTGCACAAGTGTCTAATTTAAAGGTCGGCGAACTTGTTCACGTGATAGCGGACGCACACCTTTACGATAGGCATATTCCCATAGTTAAAAAGATTATAGAAAACCCCAAATACCCTGCGCCGAAATTTATTATGAATAAGGACGTTACCGATTTTTATAAATTTACGGTTGACGATTTTAAGTTGGAAGGGTACGAATTTACTAAACTAGAAGATAAAATAGAGGTGGCAATATGAAGGCGATAGTATGCGTTGACGAAAAATGGGGAATAGGCAAAAAAAACGATTTACTGTTTTCTATTCCTAAGGATATGGAATTTTTCCGTAAAACCACAAGCGGAAAAGTTATAGTAATGGGCAGCAACACTTTGAAATCTTTCCCTAACGGAAAGCCGCTTAAAAACCGAATCAACGTGGTTTTGTATCCCGGCGGAGAAAAGCGTGACGATTGCGTTATAGTAGGTTCTATGGAAGAACTTTCTTCGGAACTTAAAAAGTATGATACCGATAATACTTTCGTTGTCGGCGGCGCAATGTTTTATAGAACTATGTTGCCGTATTGTTCGGAAGTTTACGTAACTAAGGTAAAAGAAAACGGCGGTGCTGAAGTGTTTTTTGAAAATTTAGATAATTTGGAAAACTGGTCTTGCGTATACGAATCGGAAGCGGACGAGTCCAACGGTCATAAATTTACGTTTACGACCTACCGCAATTCCAACGTTAAAGATTTTTAAGGCAGGTAAAAATTATGTTAAAAAACGTACCTAAAATATTGTCCCCCGAACTTTTAAAAATTCTTTGCGAAATGGGGCACGGCGACGAAATAGTTATAGCCGACGGTAATTTCCCTAGCGAAAATTACGGCAAACGGGTAGTTAGAATGGATTCCGCAAACGGCGTGGAAACGCTTAAAGCAGTTCTTCAAATGATACCGCTCGATACATACGCAAGCGAAAATTTTATGCTTATGGCTCTTTCGGGCGGCGATACCGAAATTCCGCCCATATGGGCTGAATATGAAAATACGGCAAAGGCGTTGGACGGAAACGTTCGCATAAAGCAACTTGAAAGATTCGAATTTTACGAACGTGCAAAGTCCGCTTACGCCGTAATAGCCACAGGCGAAGAAGCCGTTTATGCGAATATAATTATCAAAAAAGGCGTTATAAAGTGATTTTTTCGCTTTTTTTTGTTTTTATATTAAAAACTGCAACAAATACACAAAAATTTGATAAATTTAGTCATTGACTAATACTAACTTGTGTGTTAAAATATAAGCGGATAAACTTGCTTGCAAAGCCTGTCGCAGTATTTAAAATACGAGTGTTATGGTAACGCAATGCTGAATGATAGTACAAAGAGATTCTTCGTTTGCTGCGCAAACTTCAGAATGACAGTGTAGGGTAAATGCACTTTAGAATGACATCACTCTGTGTCATACTGAGCAGGCTGCACAGCAGCCTGTCGAAGTATCTAAAAATGTAAAAGTAACAGCAATGCAATTACAGACAAGGGACACAAGTAGATTCTTCGTAAGCCCGTCAAAGCGGGGCGGGCTC
>CAZMOQ010000111.1:0-2888 GCA_964568155.1 uncultured Clostridia bacterium
ACGAAGTGTATTTTACGTATGCGGTGTACTCGTCTAAGTCGTTTTTACCCACGCCGTTTTTTGTAAGAACAAGTTCGCCGTTTTCGTCCGCTATAAATTCATAAGCGGACGTTTTATCCGAATAGAACACGAAACTTTCGGTATATTCTTCCTTGGCAAGCGAAAATTCCTTTTCACTGCCGTCGTATACGATATACAACTTAAATTCCGTATACGGCGGAATTACCGCAAAAGCGTCGGTTAAATCGTCAAAAGTTTCAACGGCGGTTTTAGTTCCGTCGTATTCCACCGCAGTGATTAGTCCGCCTGCTTTTATACCCGCTTTAAGCGCAGGCGAATTGCCTGCGACTTCGAATATAGTTAAATCTCCGCCTATCAAAAAAGCCAACCCCGTGCCGTAACTGTCGCCCGTACTGGACTTTATTACGTCGGTATATTCGCTTTTAGTGTAATATTCCGAATAAATATCTAATAAACCGCTCGTTATTGCGTCGGCGTAATCTTCTGCGGTGAATTTTTTCAGTTCTCCAGTTTCGGTATCGTAATAAACGTAGTTATCTTCAATCATTCCGATAAGCCAGTTTACCGTTCTTTGCTGTTTCGAAAGGGACAAGTGATACGTAAGATATCCGCCCCAAAACGAAAGCAAAAGAATTACGACCGATAAAATTATAAGCAATACCTTTTTAGCCGTAACAGGCTTTCTTTCTCGCATAAATTCTCCCTATTTGATAAGTTTATATAAAATGGTAATAAGTCTAAATGTAACTGCGTCGCCGAACTTGCGGATATTAAGCCCCGTAGCCCGTTCTATCTTATCCAGCCTGTACATAAGCGTGTTTCTATGAAGATAAAGTTTCCTTGACGTTTCGCTTGCGTTAAGGCTGTTTTCCAAAAATTCTTCGGCAGTGTTTATCATTTCTTCGTCGGAAAATATGCTCTTTGCTTCTTTATCGAGTAAAATTTCCAAATATTCGTTAAGTTTGAACTTGGGGATATCTTCAAGCATTTTGACAAGCAAAAATTCCTTAAACGTATGTACCGAACCTTTGCTGTTCATAGCAAGGCTCATTCTAAGCGTGCTGATAGCCTGTTGATAAGACGTACTTGCGTCGAATAAACTTTGCACCGTACCGCCGACCGCTATACGAGCGTTAAATCCCGTTTCTTCAAAAATAGATTGTGCCAAAAAGCCTGCGTAATCGGCAGCCGACTGATATTCGCTAATACTCGAATCTTCCAAAAACTTAACGAACACGGCGTAACCTTCGTCCATAGAAGCGGCGACGTCCGCAGGGTTATCCCCGAAGTTGTTAAGCACGTTCAATACTTCGGCATTTTTGCTGCCCTTGCACGCAACGACCATAACGAAACAACTTAAATCGGGAACGTTGTACTTACGCATATATTTTTGTATTTGCGGTCTGTTTAGTTCCCCTAGCAATATGCTTTTTAAATATTCCGACTGCGAAAGTTGAAGTTCCTTATTAGACGAATTTTCAATTACGTTTTTTATAAGATAAGCGTAATTTTTAGATTCGCTGCTTACGCCGTTTATCATACCTGTAAGTTGAGCGTTGCGGTATTTTAATTTGAAATAAGTTTTTTCGCCGATTCCGTCTATATACGTACCATCGAAATTCGGCAAAGATTTATTTATGCTTACGATATCTTGATTTGTAGAAGCAAAAAACTTCATACTTTCGGAAAACACGACGATATCTATCCCCGTTTTTTCCTTTATTGAGTTGATTAGTAAACTGAGTTCAGAATCCATTTATTCACCTTTTTTAACGTACTTATTACAGTTTACTATATTTTTACAAAATTATCAAGTTTTTAATAAATTATTACCTAAAATTCAGGCATTTTATACGCAATTTTCTTAGTTTGCATGGTTTAAAAATAAAAAAGCGCACCAACGTATGCTTTTTGCACCGTTTATGCGCTTTAATTTATTTTGTAAAATTATTCGGCGTCCTTATTTTCAGGTTCCGATTCTTCAACTGCTTGTTCTACTTGTTCTGCAGTTTTTTCCTTCTTTTTGAAAAGGTCCTTGAAACTCTTTTTAGCAGGTTGTTCCGCTACGGGAGCGGCTTCTTCTACCACGGGAGCAGGATTTTCGGCAGCGATTCTTTCGGCTTCAGCCTTGTTTGCAAGGTATTCTTCCTTTGCGGCTTGGTTTCTTGCTACGATAGTCATTTCGGTTTCTTTATCGAAAAGGTGACAGTGAGTGATATCGATACCTACGGTAACTCTTTCACCCCTTTCAACCTTAGAACGAGAATCAACCTTAGCAACCATATTGTAAACGTCGTCGACGATACTCTTGATTTCGTTGGTTTGTTCTTCGGTTTCTTCCTTACGAAGTTTGCAGTAAAGCAAAGTTTCCGAACCTAACATTTCAACAACGTCAACGTCAACGTCTATGCAAGAAGAAGCGTGTTCGTCAACGAAAGATTTTTCAACGTGAATGTCTTCGGGACGGATACCCAAAACGATTTCCTTATCGGTATTAAGATATTCGTCAAGATTATAAATAAGCGCAACCTTGTCTTTGGGAAGTTCGATTTTTTCCAAACCGAAGTTTACGTATACTTTAGACTTGGTTCCCGTAAGTTTTGCAGCGAAGAAGTTCATTTGCGGCGTACCGATGAAGCCTGCTACGAATTGATTTACAGGATAATCGTAAAGCGTTTGAGGAGCGTCTACTTGTTGCATAAAGCCGTCCTTCATAACAACGATTCTGGTACCCATAGTCATTGCTTCTACTTGGTCGTGCGTAACGTAAATAAACGTCGTTGCAAGTCTATTGTGAAGTTTGGTAATTTCCGTTCTCATTTGAGCACGAAGTTTTGCGTCCAAGTTGGACAGCGGTTCGTCGAGAA
>CAZMOQ010000112.1:0-2767 GCA_964568155.1 uncultured Clostridia bacterium
CGTCCACCAAAATTTCGCCCGAAGTCGGCGTTTCGAATAAGTTAATGCACCTTAAAAGCGTACTTTTTCCGCTGCCCGACGAGCCTATTATGCAAGTAACGTCCCCGCGGTTAACGGTAAAATCTATATCCTTTAAAACTTCGTGTTCACCGAAACTTTTTTGAAGGTGTTTAATTTCTATAATATGGTCCGACATTATTTGTTACCTCCGTTAAGATTTTTATCGCGCGCGTAAGAATCCGCGTCCATGTTTTGAGAACC
Organism: uncultured Clostridia bacterium; assembly: GCA_964568155.1. Classification (GTDB taxonomy): domain Bacteria; phylum Bacillota; class Clostridia; order Christensenellales; family Borkfalkiaceae; genus UMGS775. Next base: position 262 of record CAZMOQ010000112.1, read on the forward strand.
TACTATCGCATAATCCTTTTTGCCGTCCATTTTCTTTTCGATAAAGCGTAAAAGTCTCGATATGGAAAACGTAAGTATAAAGTAGATAACGCATATTACGAAATAAGTTTCGAAATATTGTAAGTTGAATTTTATGATTTTTCCGCCGTAAAAATAGAGTTCGGCAACGCCTATAACGTTCAATACCGAAGTGTCTTTGATATTGATGATGAATTCGTTTGAAACCGATGGCAAAATATTGCGCAACGTTTGCGGGATCACGACCTGCAACATCGCTTGAGTATGTGTCATGCCGATAGCGCTTGCGCCTTCGAACTGACCTTTATCGATTGAAATAATGCCGCCTCTGACGATTTCCGCCATGTACGCGCCCGTGTTAATGGAAACGATAATTATGCCGGACGGAATAAGTGGAAGGGTGTTTCCTCCGCTTATAAAGGCATAGCCCCAATAAATAACCATTGCTTGAACCATCATAGGCGTACCGCGGAAGATTTCTATGTAAGCAGACAATATGATATCGGCGATTTTTTTAAGAACTTGCAAAGGCTTCTTTTTCGGTAGCGGCATTGTGCGGAAAACGCCTATTAAAAGACCTATTAAAAGTCCTATAACGGTTCCCGTTAAAGATAGCAAAAGAGTGTTTCCGACGCCTTTTAGTAGAAAAAGGTAGTGCTCGGAAAGGATTTTCCAAACATTTTCAAAAAAAGTCATTTTAATTTCCTTTGAACAATAATTTAAGGTAATTAGTTCTTTTTGTAAATTACGACGAGGTTCGACGAATAATAGATATCGGTAAAATCGATTTTTTCCAATCTTTCGGCGGTAGGCGACATACCCGCTATGATTAAATCGTAAGCGCCGCTGTCTACGCCGGGGATTAAACTATCCCATTCGATTGCGTATATTTCGAGTTTTAAACCGAGCGCGTTTGCGATATATTTTGCGATTTGTACGTCATAGCCGTTAGCGTAAGTGCCTTCTAAGCCTTTACTTGAGATAGGTACCGCCGAATACGAGGAATCTTGTTGCATCCAGTTAAACGGAGCGTATGCACATTCCATCGCGACTTTTAACGTGCCGGTTGTTTCAGAAGGGGCTTCGTTCGATACCGAAAAAGAACCGAAGGATTGTTGTACGCTTGCTTTAACGCATTCTTCCATGAGTGCCATTCTGCTTTCCTTGGATATTCCCGCGAGGATAGGGTTAATCTTGTTTGCCCAATCGCTGCCTTTTTTGCAACCGATCGCTATAGCGGTATCTGCGTCTGTAGCGGTAAAACCGTTTGCGTTGTTTGTAAGATGAATATAATCTAAGTTGCTGTTTTTGTAACATACAGTAAGCGCGGTAGGTTCTTCTGCGATATAACCGTCAATGGCACCTGCCGTTAAAGCAACGTACAACGAGTCGAAATCTTTATAGTTTTGACCTTTCACGTCTTCGATTTGAAGTCTTGCGTCTTCGTGGAAAGTTCCCGACTGAGCTGCTATTTTAGCGCCCTTTAAATCGGCAAGGGATTGCGCGCCGCTTATATCGGTTTTCTTATTGCCGCAAGCGGTAAGCGATAAAGTAGCAAAGCAAAGCACGAATGCTAAAACGAGCGAGCTTAAAAGTTTTAAAGTTTTTTTCATTATTTATATCTCCAAAAAATTTTTGCAAAATAAAATCCGTACGGCGCAAAGGTCGTACGGAAAACAGTCAAAATAATCAATATAAAAAATGATTACATAATAGCCCTCCGCAAAAGTAACCTTTGCGACAGTCTGTAGCGTGTTTCGTTACAGCCCAACCTAAAACCTTTCGGATAAAAATTTTAAGTTTCGGCGACGCTTCCTTTCGTGCGCTTCCTTCAATCCGTTGCGGAAGCGATTACTTATAAGCATCGCGCCTCTATATGATACGCTAAGATTTTAGCAGTATAAATTTTTATTGTCAAACGATTTTAACGCGGTTTTGAAAAAAATCGATAATTTTCGGATAAATTTTTCTTTTCTTTTGTGAAAAAAGAATATTCGTCGGTCGTAAAAAGAATGAAAAACAAGCCTATAGGTCGATTATTCTATAAATTTTTTCGTAAAAAACCGTAAAATAACTTTTTAAAACGATGAAAAATATTAAAAAATAAGTAACTTTAGTCAAGAAAAACCGATTACGTCGGTGAAAATTATCGGCAAAAAAGTAAAAAATTTTTCACAAAAACAACACATTTTTCGTCAAAAAGCATTATTTTAATTGACATACGGGCGTTTAAGGCGTATAATAAACAAAAATAAGCGAACGGTCAATTGTTTTTTCGTTCGTTGGTTAAAAAGGATTGCGCCGTATATTTTTTCGGTTAATCCGTAATGCCGTTTACTGAAAATTAAGTTTCGTAGGTAAGCGCAACGCCATTTATCATCGACGGGGAATTGGGTGGTGAATATTTTTGCACTTGATTTTTCGTTTACAGCGTCGCGTTTACGCGGCGTTTTTTCGTTAGAAAAAATTCTGCGTGTCGCCGTCCTGA
>CAZMOQ010000113.1:0-2700 GCA_964568155.1 uncultured Clostridia bacterium
AATAAGTCAGTTTTTACTGCGCCATACTATTCTGCCTTTGGTTAAATCGTACGGACTCATTTCGATTTTAACACCGTCACCGGGAATAATTTTAATGTAATTCATTCTAAGTTTTCCCGAAATATAAGCGGTGATAACATATCCGTTAGAAAGTTTTACTTTGAAGTTTCCGCTCGGAAGCGCTTCCAAAATAACACCCTCGGCTTCAATAACGTCGTTCTTCGACACCGTATTACCTCCATAATATTTTATAAACCAAGCAATTTTGCTTATTATCGTTTATATGCTTTGCTTCTTCCTTAAGGCTTAAAGTTTACGCTTTACCACCAGCGTTCAGCATATAATTTAATTTGCATCAAAGCGTCAATATTTCAACGCCGTTGTCTGTAATCGCAACCGTGTTTTCGTAATGCGCAGACGGTTTTTTATCACGCGTTATACAGTCCCAACCGTTTAAGTCGACTTCATATGTTCCCATATTTATCATCGGTTCGATTGCCAACGTCATATTGCGTTTAAGTCTTATACCCGTTCCGCGTTTTCCGAAATTAGGAACGTTAGGGTCTTCGTGAACTCTACGACCTATTCCGTGCCCTACCATTTCGCGTACTACCGAAAATCCGTTCGATTCGGCATGATTTTGTATTTGGCTACCGATATCGCCAAGCGGACTTCCTATGCAAATGCCTTCAATACCCTTAAAGAAACACTCTTTCGTTACATCTATGAGTTTTTTCTTCGTCGGGTCGATTTTTCCGACGTAAAAACTTCTTGCCCCGTCGCCGTGAAACCCGTTTATACCAGCACCTACGTCAACGGATACGATTTCGCCTTCTTTAATAACTCTGCCACCTGGAATTCCGTGCACAACTTGTTCGTCAATAGATATGCAAGTTGCTTTCGGAAACCCGTAAAGACCGAGAAAGGACGGCTTTGCACCGCAAGAAATTATATAGTCGTGTAAAATTTTATCGAGTTCACCGGTCGTCATCCCCGCTTTTAACTTATCTTCTGCAAGCAAAAGAACGTCGCGGACGATTTTACACGGTTCTCGCATAAGTTCGATTTCTTTGTCTGTTTTAATATAAATCATAACTTTTCGCAAATTTCAGTGAAAACTGCATCGATTGATTTATCTCCGTCTACGGTAACGAGTTTACCTGCTTTTTCGTAATATTCGATAAGCGGTTTCGTTTGCTCGCTATACACCGCAAGACGTTTACCAACCGTTTCTTCGTTATCGTCGGCACGTTGAATAAGTTCAGCACCGCAACGTTCACAAACGGTTTTACCGTTTAAGAAATCGATATGATAAGATTCTCCGCACTTACTACAAACACGTCTACCGGTAATTCTTTTTAAAAGTTTATTAAGGTCTACGTTTATGTTTACAACTTTTTCAACGTTAGAAAATTTATCAAGTTCTTCCGCTTGAAAAGTATTTCTCGGGAATCCGTCAAGAAGGTATCCTGCTTTTTTGCAGTCTTCTTCGTTAAGTCTGTTCTTGACTATTTCAACTGTAACTTCATCGGGAACGAGTTGTCCTTTATCGATATACGATTTTGCAACCACGCCGATAGGAGTTTGATTTTTGATATTTGCTCTGAAAATATCACCCGTCGAGATATGGGGAATATTGTACTTTTCAACAAGTTTGGTTGCCTGAGTACCTTTACCCGCGCCCGGCGCTCCAAGTAAGATTACGTTCATATTATTTCAAGAATCCTTTGTAATTTTTCATCATTATCTGCGATTCGAGAGCGGTATTGAATTCAAGCGCTACCGAAACCGCGATAAGCATTCCGGTTGCGGTGAACGCATTGTAACTGGACGGGTCGATTGCTTTAAAAATAATCGACGGTACAAGTGCTACAAGCGCAAGGAATATCGCACCGAAAAGAGTAATTCTTCCGCTGATTTTCTTCAAATATTCCGCAGTGGGTTTACCGGGTCTTATACCCATAATAAAACCGCCGTTTTGCTGAATGCTTTTAGAAATATCGTCGGGATTAAATTGAATGGAAGTATAGAAGTACGCGAAGAATATGATAAGAAGCGAAAGCACTACCATATATACCCACGAACTTGTTCCCATCCATTGTGCCCACCAACTGCCGAACGCACTGTCGGTAACACCGAAAAGCGTCATTATAAGTTCAGGGAAACTTAATATCGAGAACGCGAAGATAAGCGGAAGCACGCCGTTGCCGTTAACCTTGATAGGAATAACGGTTGACTGACCACCGTACATTTTCTGCCCCCTTATTTGTTTTGCGTATTGAACAGGAATTTTTCTTTCGGCAAGTTCTACCGTTACAATGCAAGTAAACACGATAACGATAGCAACTACCATTATAACGAGTTTCCAAAAATTTGAAAGTCCGCCTTGAGTAGTATCTGCAGAACCGATATTCGAAATCATTTGAATAACGCTTTGACCTGCAGTTGCCAAAATACCCGCAAAAATAAGGAGCGAGATACCGTTAGAAACACCGTAGTCGGTAATTCTTTCGCCAATCCACATAGTTATTACCGTACCGGCAGTATAGAATAAAACCACTACCACATAAGCAAGCCACTTTTGGTTAAATAACATAGTGGAAAGAGCCGTTTGCGTACTAGACACTTCAAGCGTCTCTTTATAGTTAACAATTATGCCAACTGCTTGAATAATTGCAAGTACGATTGTTAAATATCTCG
>CAZMOQ010000114.1:0-2654 GCA_964568155.1 uncultured Clostridia bacterium
GGAGAGAAGACCCGTCAAGCATAACGGAAGTAAATCCGCCGTCGATGCAGGCTTTACAAGTTTCGAAGTCGGGACCGTGGTCAAGGTGAAGAACGATAGGAATATCAGGACATTCCTTAACGGCTGCTTCAACTAGTTTTACAAGGTAAGTGTGGTTTGCGTAAGCACGTGCACCCTTTGAAACTTGAAGAATAACCGGTGCTTTTTCTTCTTGGCACGCTTCGGTAATGCCTTGAACGATTTCCATATTGTTCACGTTAAAAGCACCTATAGCGTAACCGTTTTTGTACGCTTGTTCAAACATTTTCTTTGATGTAACTAATGCCATAATAAATATGCCTCCAAAAAAATTTCAAATAATTCAAACGAGTATAGTTTACTATATTTTTAAAGTATTTGCAAATCTTTTTTAGGATTATTATTAAAAAACATTTATATTTTTAATAATTTTACTTCAAAACGCTTGATTTTTTATTTTTAATAAAGGATAATATTAAGAGTTGATACTTTTCTTGTAATGGTTTGCGAGCGCAATAAACTATCCACCTCGTCATACTGAGCAGGCTTGTAAAGCCTGTCGAATGTATCTAAAGCGTGAATGTTATGGAAATGCAACTGCCGACAAGAAACGCCAAGAGATTCTTCGCTACGCTCAGAATGACAAGACAAGAACGCTTGGAATGACAGTGGTCGAAAGAATTACAGGAAAGAAAAATTCTTATTAAAAAATTCACGGAAAGATTTTGCAAAGCAAAAGATTTACGTGAAAAAGGAGAAACCAACTGTAAAGTCTTGCACTTTGGATTTTACCAAAGTGCTGACAAAAAGTTGCGTTTCGACGTGTCATACTGAGCAGGCTTGTAAAGCCTGTCGAAGTATCTAAAAAAAGTAGAAAATAAAATTTATTATAGAGGTGTTTTATAATGCAAGACCAAAGAATTAATAAACTTGCGGACGTATTAGTTAATTATTCCGTAAAAATTCAAAAAGGCGAAAAAGTTCTTATAGAGGCAAGGGGCATTGATTATATGCTTGTCAATGCCGTTATAAAGGAAGTTTACAAAGCGGGCGGATTCCCGTTCGTTGAAATTTTCGACAACAGAGTTCAAAGGGAACTTATGCTCGGTATTACCGAAGAAAGCGTAAAACTTCGTGCCAAGTACGATTCTTATCGTATGGCTGATATGGACGCATACATCGGTATCAGGGGTGGGGACAACTCGTTCGAACTTTCGGACGTTCCCGAAGAAAATATGCAAATCGAAGCCGAATTGTATTCGCAACCCGTTCATCACGATTTAAGGGTAAAACATACCAAATGGGTTGTATTAAGATATCCTAACCCCGGAATGGCACAACTTTGCAATTCGTCTACCGATGCATTCGAAGATTTCTATTTTAAGGTATGTAACCTCGATTATTCTAAAATGGATAGGGCTATGGACAGCCTTAAAAACTTAATGGATAAAACCGATAAGGTAAGATTAGTCGCTAAAGATACCGATATAACTTTCTCTATAAAAGGTATAGGCAGCAAGAAATGTTCGGGACATATGAACATTCCTGACGGGGAAGTTTATTCTGCGCCTGTAAAGAACAGCGTTAACGGTAAAATCACTTATAATACTCCGTCTATTCAAAGCGGCGTTCGTTTTGAAAACGTTTCTTTGGAATTTAAAGACGGTAAAATTATTAAGGCAACAGGAACGCCGCAAGATAAATTGAACGCTATTTTCGATACCGACGAAGGCGCAAGATACGTAGGGGAATTCGCTATCGGCGTAAATCCTTTCGTAACCAAACCTATGGGTGATATACTTTTCGACGAAAAGATAAGCGGTTCTATTCACTTTACGCCGGGTAATTGCTACGACGACGCTTATAACGGCAACGTTTCGAGTATTCACTGGGATTTGGTTCTTATAATGACGCCTGAATTCGGCGGCGGCGAAATTTATTTCGACGATATTCTTATAAGAAAAGACGGTTTGTTCGTTATCGACGAATTAAAATGCTTAAATCCTGAGAATTTAAAGTAAAAAAATTAAATTCGGGTGAAAATTATTTGACTAAATTTCACATAAAGGGTATAATTTAACTCGTACGGATGAGAGATTCCGCAATTAAAGAGTAAAAAATATTTATTGTTTTATGGAGGACATAAAAATGTCAAAAGTAACAAAAGTTGCTATTAACGGTTTTGGTCGTATCGGTCGTCTTGCGTTCAGACAAATGTTCGGCGCAGAAGGTTATGAAGTCGTTGCTATTAACGACCTTACCAGCCCCAAAATGCTTGCTCATTTATTGAAGTATGACACGATGCAAGGTAACTATGCAAACAGCCACAAGGTTGATTTTGCAGAAGCAGTTCTTAACGAAGACGGTTCCGTTAAAGAAGACGGTTATATCGTAGTTGACGGTAAGAAGATTACCATTTACGCAAAAGCAAAAGCCGCTGAACTTCCTTGGGGTGAACTCGGCGTAGACGTTGTTTTGGAATGTACAGGTTTCTATACTTCTAAGGCAAAAGCGCAAGCACATATCGACGCAGGCGCAAAGAAAGTTGTTATTTCTGCTCCTGCAGGCAACGACCTTCCCACAATCGTTTACAACGTAAACCACACCACTCTTACTAAGGATGACCACATTATTTC
>CAZMOQ010000115.1:0-2606 GCA_964568155.1 uncultured Clostridia bacterium
ATTTGAACGCCGTTTTCAATTTCTTTCGTTTCATAAAACTTATGATGAAACCCGTTCAAACCGCCGTGAAGGTGATTTTCCCCTTCGTTTTTTGTCAATTGATAAACTTTCCCGTTCAATGAAAAGCGTGCTTTTGCAATACGGTTAGAAACTCGTCCTATTGCACCGCATACATAACCGCCCCGTATTTTATAATTCCATAGCCGTTTCAAAACTTTGCACAACGTTTACACCATCTACGAAAAGCGACTGTAACGTTGCGCCAAAATCGAGCACATATGCCGTAACATTATTGCCCGTCAAAACATATCTATATACTTCTTTTCCGTCTATTTCTCCAAATAACTCTTTTCTCATTGCTTTTCACCATACTTATTGTTCTTTATTTTCTTTACTACGGTATTTAAATATATCAACAACACAATCAATAAAAGAACGGAAATTACCGATACAACCTGTTGCGCATAAACGTACAATCCAAACAAACTATTGCCATTTCCTTGTACATACGACACTAACGGACTAACCGACAATGTAGTAAAAAAACCTGCAAAACCTGAAAAAGTACTATTTAAAGCCAACGCACCCGTCCGCCTTTCTTTTTCAACGTAATCATATATAAGATTTATAGTTGCACTGTTGATTCCTGCCATCGCTACGGCATATAACATATAATAAATCGTATACAATATTTTCCCGTTCAGCGGTACAGTAAAAACATTAATGCCGAAAGCGACCAACATTATCGTAAAACATATATTTAACATTTTTACGAACGAATGTTTATCCGCATATTTACCAAGTGGTTTTGAAAACAGCGAACGCACTATTGAATATGCTATGGATAAAATCGACACAAACGTCATAGAAAAATCTAATTCCTTTATTTGATACGAGCCATAAAAAGGCATCGACGCATAATGGGCTATATTCCATAATATCGGCAACAATATTACTTTTATCAGATTTTTATCTTTAAAAAGTTCTTTAATTACCGTTGCCGTTTTAATGTCTTTATTTTCGTTAGGTTTTTCTTTTGAAAATATTAACGTTGCACTATGCATTATCATCAATACAAACACACTGCAACCACATACGATAAACGCTCCGTTTAAGTTTCCGTTTGCTTCAAAAATATCAATTATTTTTCCCATACATAAGGAAAATATCATTCCGCCGATTAATGATACCATCTCTTTATTAGCGGTAAAATTTCCACGCTTTTTATCGTCTACCAACGACATAAACCAGTTTATTTTAGGTGCATTTATTACGTTATTTATAATATGCCCTAACAATAAAAATACAACAAACAACACTATTTTTGACGTTTGATTTAGACGTATAAACGGAACTAAATATATCAATGCAAAAAATAATTGATTTAAACTATGTAATATCGTAACCAACGGTTTTACCGTCCGCTTCTTTACCAAAAATATTGCAATGATTTGAAAACCGCAGCCAAGTGATACAAATGACGTAAGTATCCCCGTCAAAGTATCGGATATACCGATTGCAGCAGTTACTTTTGCCAAATACGCACCCGTTACTAATAACGAAATAAAATATTCCAACGCCGCTTCTATTATATACAACACACGGCTCGTTTTATATATGTCTTTAGTTTCTTCCATAATTTATTTTTCTAAATAATTCAATAATCATTTAAATTTCCTTAACCAACACGCTCACCTGTCATTCTGAGCGCAGTAAAGAATCTACTCTCTACTGTCATTCTGAAGTTCGCAAAGCGAATGAAGAATCTTTTAGTGTCCCTTATCGATAATTGCATTGCCGTAATATTTACATTTTAGATACTTCGTAAGCCCGTCAAAGCGGGGGCGACTCAGTATGACAGGTTTTTAAAATTTTTAGATACTTCGACAGGTTTGCTGCGCAAACCTGCTCAGCATGACAAAAGGTAGCGCTTTGCAAACCTGCTCAATATGACACGACTATTCTGTCATTCTTAGCGGAGCATTTCCTGTCATTCTGAACGCAGTGAAGAATCTACACTTTTTTAGATGTTTCGTGAGTAGGGCTACGGAGCAAGGCTCAGCGTGACACGGTTTTAAATAATTTTTACAACCTGTCATTCTCGAGTATTTTCGCTTTAGCGAACATACGAAGAATCTAATTTTATATTCGCAAAAAGATTTTGAAAAAAGATTTTTGCGAAAAAGAAGAAACCGCCCCTTTTGCCTTACGATTTGCCTGAATAGGCAAATCGTTGGCGTTTTGGCGTGTTTCGACGCCGTCATTCTGAGTTCGCTACTGCGAACGAAGAATCTCTCGGCGTTTCTTGTTTATAATTGCATTACTACTACATTTGCTTTTTTAGATACTTCGACAGGCTCGTTACACTCGCCTGCTCAGTATGACAAAAGGGGGGCTTTTCAATCCTGCCCAGTATAACAAGGATATATTTATTTTTAACCTATATCGGGGTTTGATACGAACTCAACGATAGGTTCGCCTTTTAAACCGTCGCTTTCAAAAATAATCAATTCGTTTTCGCCTTGTTTCAGTAACGGCGCAGGTACGTAAAGAGTTTTTTGCGGACCGACTTCCCAGTATCTTCCTAAATTAAACCCGTTAAGCAC
>CAZMOQ010000116.1:0-2599 GCA_964568155.1 uncultured Clostridia bacterium
GCACCCATATTTCTATAAATCCAGTATCCGCCACCTGCGAGTTTTACTCCCCTTTCATAATCTATAAGACCTAGTTTGGTACATAAATCTACGTGGTTTTGCGCTTTGAAGTTAAATTCGGGCTTTTCGCCGAAGATTTTTATAACTTGATTGTTTTCTTTTTCGCCGGGTAATAAATCGTCGTCAGGCATATTAGGCAAAGCGGATATAAAATCAAAAATTTTGGAATTAAGTTCAGAAACTTTTTTATCCGCTTGTTCTATTTTTTCACCTAACGCTCTCATTTCGGCAAAAATACCGTCAACGGTTTTGCCTTCTTTTTTGAGTTTAGGTATTTCGGCGGAAACTTTGTTTCTTTCCGCTTTGTATTTTTCAACTTCGGAAATAATAGACTTTCTTTCCCCGTCCCAACTTAACAGTTCGGTAAAATCTACAATACAACCTTTTTTAGCAAGCGCTTTTTGAACTTTTTCGGTTTCGTTTTGAATCAATTTTATATCTAACATAACAATCTCCGTTAAATTTAGTATGATAGAATTATACACCCGATAAAATAAAAAATCAAGTTTTAATACAAACGATTTAAAAATTGATTGAAAAACAATAAAAAATTTTTATTTTTGAGTTGTTAAAACGTGAAATTTTTGAAAACAGTTTACTTTATTTCTTGTAATTTTAACAAAAAAGTGATAAAATGGTATGGTAAAATTAGTTATTATGTAAAAAAAGGCGGTATGAAATGAAAAACAACAGGTTAGAAATTATTAAAGAATTTATAGAAAAGAACGGCAAAGCGACCTATCAGGAACTTGAAGAGTTATTGCCAAACGTATCGAATATGACTATCAGGAGAGATTTAACCCTTCTCGAACAAGAAAATATTGTTATAAGGGTAAGAAACGGCGCTTACTCGGTAGAAGAAATAAGCAAAAAAACCGAAGAACAGTTTATACACCGTTTCAGCCATAATGTAAACGAAAAAAAGGAAATTGCGGAAAAAACCATATCTTTGATAGATTTCGGCGGTTGCGTGTTTATAGACAGCGGTTCCACTACTTTATATTTCACGAAAGAATTACCCGACGAAAATTATTGCGTAATTACTAATTGCCTAAACGTTGCGACCGAACTTTTAAGAAAGCAAAAACCTGCGGTTTCGTTGCTCGGCGGGGACGTTTCTAGAAATAACCTTGTAACGATAGGAAATTCCACACAATATTTTTTAGAAAGAATCAATATAGAAACGGCGATAATGTCCACTACGGGATTTTCGCTTGACGGCGGATTTTCTTGCGGGGCTCAACAGGAAGCAAACGTAAAAAGAATGGTAATGCAAAAAGCCAAAAAAATAATAATGCTTTTAGACAGTTCAAAAGTAAACAAAAATATGCCGTATATGTTTGCCCGCCCCGAACAAGTAACGTATTTAGTGGTTGACAGATATTTCCCGAAAAACATAAAAGAAGAATTAGAAAAACGCAATGTTAAAGTAATTTAAGTTAAATAAAAATTTGTAAATAAAATTAACGGCGGAGCGAAAAACTTTTCACTCCGCCGTCGGTTTATTACCATTGTTTTGCTCAAAATGACTGTAGGGGTGAATTTCTCACTTTATTTAAAATGATGGCAGTCTTGTTATACTGATTAGACTGCGTTCTTTCTCCTTTTGTCATACTGAGCAGGCTACATAGTAGCCTGTCGAAGTATCTAAAACAGTAGATTCTTCGTTTAATAAAACTTACAAATCGTCCGCATCTTGAACGGGTTCTTCAAACATATCGTATAAATCTATGCCTGTATATGAACCGTATACGTCGTATTTGCTTTTATTATCTTCCGCAATTTTTACAGTTTTTGGTGCTTTCACCGTTCTTGTTTTTTTGATTGCTTTTCCCGTTTTTACTAGTTTTCATAACATTCTCCTTATGGTAATTTTAATTTAACAAAGCCTTGACTGCTGTTACAGAGAGGACATACGTTCCATGCCGAAATATTCGTTTCAATATGTCCGCATTCAGAACATTCCCACATAACAGGCTGTTTGCCTTTATAAAGCGTATCGTTTTTTAAACTTTCGTATAAATACTTGAACTTTAAGGCGTGTTGCTTTTCAACCTTAGCCGTTTGTAAAAATTTTTCCGCAATCTCGTTAAAACCTTCGCTTTCGGCTACGCTTGCAAATTCAGGATAGATTTTAGTTCCTTCGTCGGATTCTTGTTCCATACTGTATTTTAAACTTTCTTCTAACTTAGTTCCTTCAAAAGGATAACCGCCTTCTATTTTAATATTGTTTACGTTACCTAATCTATCGGTAATAAGTTTAAAGAATACTTTTGCGTGAGTTACTTCGTTTTTTGCGATTGATTTTATTTCGTCGCCTAAAGTTTTGTAACCTTGCATAGTACACATATCAACAAGCATTTGATACCTTAAACCTGCTTGCGATTCCCCTGCAAAACTTCTTGCGAGATTGATTAATGTTTGTGAATTTTTAAATTCCATTGTTTGCCCCCTCGTAAGTTATTATGAGCAAACAAACGGATATTATTCTTTCATTAAGTTGGCAATATATAGTAAATTGTTAACAACAATATTTTTT
>CAZMOQ010000117.1:0-2596 GCA_964568155.1 uncultured Clostridia bacterium
TAGCGAAGAATCTCTTGGTGTTTCTTGTCGGCTGTTACATTGCCGTTACATTTACGCTTTAGATACTTCGACAGGTTTGCAAGCAAACCTGCTCAGTATGACAAAATGTGGTGATACACTCGCCTGCTCCGTATGACAGGAGCGAACGACAGTCCTTGCAAGCCTGCTCAGCGTGACAGGAATATTGACATTACCAACAAATTTCTTTGCCTAGAAAACGGACTACGGAGAACTGCGGAAAAAGCAACGTCACCCCCCCCCTTGCTTATGGAACATAAGCAAGGGGGGGGGTGACATCTTTCGATACCTAGCCCCTGAGTGACCTATTGCGATACTTAGCCCTAATTATATCATTGTACATATATTTTAGCACTGTCTTTAAATAAAATCTTTGCAATCATTATCCGTTTTATTGCAAATATTACCATTTTATTTAAATTTCAAAAAAATTTTCTAAGTTTATTATCTTCATTTATTGCAATTTTTATATTTTTTATTTCAAATATTACCAAATTTCATTTTTGTGGATACAAAATCATTTAAATGTGCTATAATCGTCGTAACAAAAATTTTGGAGGCCGGTTATGAATATACAACCACTTATAAACTCGATTAAAGATACCGTAGACAACCACTCGCTCGGAAACGGCGAATACACACGTTTCTTAAGCGCTAACGGAAGAACGAACAGGAAGATGGGTAACAACGAATACGGTTGCGCAGATGCAGCGAATATTCTTTACACCATCGGCGAATTTGAACGTGACGTGGAAAAACGCAAACTTTTAGTTTCGGCTATTCAAGCGTTTCAACACGAAAACGGATTATTCGACGAAGGCACGCACCACCCCATTCACTGCACGGCGCACTGCTCGGCAGCGTTGGAACTTTTTGACTCAAAACCGCTTTTACCGCTTACCGATTTATATAAATACACCACTAAAGAAGGATTATATTCCTTATTAGAAGGGCTTGAATGGGTAAACAATCCTTGGCCTGCGGCGCATCAAGGCGCAGGCATATACGCAGCCTTTGTTTTGAACGGCTTAGGCACGCCCGAATGGCAAAAATGGTATTTTGACTGGATAACCGAACACACCGATAAAACTTACGGCATCGGCACGGAAGGCGCTATCGCAACAAAAGTTAAACCCATTGCGCACCACTTGAACGGTTGGTTCCACTATATGTTTAACTTTGTATTCGCACACAAGCCTATCCCCTGCGCTAAACAAGCGGTTGACACCTGCATAGATTTATATAAGGATAAAACCGACCTTATCCCTAACTTTGAAACGCATATGAGTTTTGCGCAAATCGACTGGGTTTATATGCTTAACCGTGCGGCTCGTCAAGAAGGCTACCGCGTGAAAGAATCTTGTGACTTAATCAGAGAGTTCGCTAAAAAACATATAGATTATTTACAATCGCTTGACAAAAAGACCGACGACGCTTGGAACGACTTGCATATTCTTTTCGGCACGACCTGCGCTTTGGCTGAAATACAAATCGCATTGCCGGGCGAAATAGAAACGAATTATCCGTTAAAACTCGTTTTAGACAGAAGACCGTTCATTTAAGGAGATTATTATGAAACTTGAAGAAATTGCATTGAGGGACCCGTTTATACTTGCCGATAAAAAGAGCAAAAAATATTATTTATACGGTTCCGTAAAAACTAGAGAAATCCAACATTGTTTCAAAGTATACGAAAGCGAAAATTTATCCGACTGGAACGACGGCGGCATTGTGTTTGAAAACAGCGAAGATTTTTGGGCTACAGGGCATTTTTGGGCGCCCGAAGTACATATAATAAATGATAAATATTATATGTTTGCGACATTCCGCCACGAAAACGGTTTTCACCGTTCGCAAATTTTGGTAAGCGATACCCCTAACGGAAAGTTTACCCCGATAAACGAACCGCTTACGCCCGAAACCATTTCGGCTTTGGACGCAACCTACTATGAAGATAACGGTAAAAAATATATGTTTTATTGTCACGAGTGGATTCAAATCGACGACGGAACAGTCAACATACAGCGTTTGGACGACGAATTACGCCCCGTAGGCACCCCGACCGTTTTATTTAAAGCGAGCGATGCAGGCTGGACGGTTACCGTTAGGGAAAATAGACGTTGTTTCGTTACGGACGGTCCGTTTATCCGCAAACACAACCAAACGTACTTTATGTTATGGAGCAGTTTTTGCGACAAAGGTTACGCCGTAAGTTACTGCACTACGAAAGATTTGGAAGGAACTTGGACGCAACGAAAAACCCCGTTATTGACGATTGACGGCGGACACGCTATGATTTTCGATGATTTTGACGGACAAACTTATTTAACTTGCCATTCGCCGAACTCGAATACGGAACACCCCGTACTTATAAAAATACGCATTACCGACGACGAGATAATCATCGAGTAACTACTTGCCTAACGAAAAAGGCTTTGCGGAAAAATTTCCGTAAAGCCTTTTTCTTATTCTAAAAAACACCTTTACCACGCTAAAAAATCAGAGCCCGTAAGTTTCAAAATTGCTTCGGTAAAGAAGTAATCGCCGTAAATAATGTGTATGTGCATATTATATCCGT
>CAZMOQ010000118.1:0-2591 GCA_964568155.1 uncultured Clostridia bacterium
GGGGTCTATACCCAAAGCGTTACCTTGATATATATGATTATCCAGCATAGCGCAAAGCAAGTTGTTTGCTGCGCCGATTGCGTGGAAATCCCCCGTAAAGTGCAAGTTTATATCTTCCATAGGAACTACTTGAGCGTATCCGCCGCCTGCAGCACCGCCTTTAACGCCGAACACGGGACCTAAGGAAGGTTCCCTTAAAGCGGTAACGACGTTTTTGCCTATGCGTTTAAGTCCGTCGGCAAGACCGATAGTGGTAGTAGTTTTCCCTTCGCCTGCAGGAGTGGGCGTTATAGCCGTAACAAGCACCAACTTGCCGTCGGGCTTTTTATTTTCTTTTAGTAAAGAAAGGTCGATTTTAGCCTTATACTTTCCGTAAAAATCAACGTATTTTTCATCGATTCCCGCAGTTTTTGCGATTTCGCTTATATGGCGAAGTTTCGTTTCCTGCGCTATTTGAATATCCGTTTTCATAACAGTTCTCCTTATTTGAAATATTTAACTGCGCTTTCGAATAACTTCATATCGTATTTTCCGCAAACGTTTTTATACAAGCCGTAACCTATTCTTTCGCTATGTCCCATTTTACCGAACACTCTACCGTCGGGCGAAGTGATGCCTTCGATAGCGCATATAGAACCGTTGGGGTTAAACGATACGTCGTAAGTTGCGTTGCCGTTTAAATCTACGTATTGCGTAGCGATTTGTCCGTTGTTTGCTAGATTATTGATAACGTCGTCCGATGCGACGAATTTACCTTCGCCGTGAGAAATTGCGACGGTGTAAACTTCGCCGACTTCGGTTGCCTTAAACCACGGGGATTTGTTGGAAGCCACCCTTACGTTTACCAACCTTGACTGGTGGCGAGATATATTGTTAAAGGTAAGCGTAGGCATATTTTCATCGGTATCGATAATTTTGCCGTACGGCACTAAGCCCAACTTGATAAGCGCTTGGAAGCCGTTGCATATGCCACCCATAAGCCCGTCACGCCTATCCAAAAGTTCGGAAACGGCGTTCTTTATTGCGCCGTTACGGAAGAATGCCGTAATGAATTTACCCGAACCGTCGGGTTCGTCCCCACCCGAAAATCCGCCGGGAACGAATACTATATTGCTTTGATTTATTTTATTTGCAAAACTTTCTACCGAACGGGCAACGCCGTCGGCGGTAAGATTGTTTATTACGAAAATTTCAGCGTCGGCGCCTGCCCTTTCAAACGCTTTTGCGGTGTCGTATTCGCAGTTGGTACCGGGGAATACGGGAATTAAAACTTTAGGTTTAGCGCATTTAACGCTAGGTGCGTAAACTTCGTTAGAAGTGTAAGAGAAGTTTTTAACCGCAAGTTTGGGCGTAGGTATATTGCAAGCGAAAATGGATTCCAACTTACCTTCGTACGCAGTTAAGAGTTCGGATAGGCGAACTACCTGACTTCCGTAAGAAATTTCGTCAAATTCGGTTACCGTACCCAAAAGTTGTTCGTCTAACTCGCCGCCTTCCACTACGAACGAGCCGTAATTATAGCCGAAAATATCGTTCGTACTTACGCCGTCAGCATACTTAAAACCGAGTTTATTGCCTAAGCACATTTTAAGAACGGCTTCGGCAACGCCGCCGTAAGTAGGAGTATATGCGGAAATTATTTTGCCTTGACGAGCATATTTTGTTACCTTATCGTAAACGGCTAACAAACTGTCTGTTTTTGGCAAGCCGTTTTTATCGTATTCGGGTTTAATAAGATAAACTTTATTACCCGATTTTTTAAATTCGTCGGTTAAAATATCGTCTACTTTTTCGGTGGTTATAGCAAAGGAAACGAGCGTGGGCGGGACGTCGATATTTTCAAACGAGCCACTCATAGAATCCTTGCCGCCGATTGCGCCGATACCTAAATTTATTTGCGCTTTGAATGCGCCGAGCAATGCCGAGAAGGGCTTACCCCAACGCTTTGCGTCTTTTAAGGGCTTTTCAAAATATTCTTGGAAAGTAAGGTACACGTCCTTAAATTCGGCACCGCTTGCTATAAGTTTGCTTACGCTTTCCACAACAGCAAGGTATGCGCCGTGATACGGGCTTTTTTCGGAAATAAACGGGTTATAACCGTAGGACATAATGCTGCAAGTCTTAGTTTCGCCTTTTTCGACCGAAACTTTATGACACATCGCTTGCGGCGGAGTTAATTGATATTTTCCGCCGAAAGGCATAAGCACGGTGCCTGCGCCTATGGTCGAATCGAATCTTTCGGAAAGTCCACGCTTTGAACATACGTTAAGGTCGCCTGCCAAATTTTTCATAGCCGACGAAAAATCGGAAGGAATTTCCTTTTTATAATCTTCGGGCTTTGCTGCAAACACGTCTATGTGTTTTTCTGCACCGTTAGAATTCAAAAATTCTCTTGAAAGGTCAACAATTTTTTTATTTCTCCAGTACATAACGAGTCTCGGACTTTCGGTAACGGTGGCAACCGTAGTCGCTTCCAAATTCTCTTTATCGGCAAGCCGTTTGAATTCTTCGGCGTCATTTGCCCTTACTACGACAGCCATTCTTTCCTGAGATTCGCTTATGGTAAGTTCTGTGCCGTCCAAGCCTTCGTA
>CAZMOQ010000119.1:0-2546 GCA_964568155.1 uncultured Clostridia bacterium
GCTCAGTATTACACTATACCTGTCATTCTGAAATTCATCATACTTCTCCTGTCATTCTGAAGTTTGCGAAGCAAACGAAGAATCTACTATACACTTGTCATTCTTCGTTCGTTCGATTTGTCGAACGAACGAAGAATCTAATTTTAGACACTTCGTAAGTATGGCTATAAGTCAAGGCTCAGCGTAACTTAGTTGAAAATTTCAACTTATTTAAAGGCTTAAGATAATTTTTCAAAAAATCCCTACAAGAGCCGAAAAAACCTTTTTCCGACGACGACTGCATCGATTTATCATACTTTATTCTTATCAATTCTATCGTACAAAGCAAATCGGCTACTTGAAACAACTTATAATCTACAGGCAAAACCTTTCTAAATTCTACGTTTGAAAGCAAAATACTAAAAACCGTAGTCAATATCCTATTCAATTCGCCTTGCCCGTTATCGTAATAAACTATAACCTTATCGTATTCGTCGAAAAATCTTTTATTTAAGTTTATAAATTCAGACAGTTGTTTTGACAAACAACTATTCAAATGCAAATCGTCCTTAACAAAACGCTTTTCGACCATAAACGACATATACCTTATATCCGTCTTTTTTGCGAACGTGGTAATGGCGTTCAAACATTTTCTTCTATAAGTAATGTCACAATTTTTATAATCTTCTTCACGTCTTATTATCGGTCCTGCATGAAAACAATGTCCTTCTTGCAAATCTAACTCTTTAATGCGTTTTTCCAAATATTCTATTTGTTGAGTAATTGAATTTTCTTGATTATGAAATACCAACGTAAACAAATAAAACGGAGAATGTTCTTCATAATTACCGAAATCGCCCGATTCGTCGACAAAAACACTTAACTTTTTCATAAAAAATCTCTTTAGTAAAAAAAATCGGCGGGGAACTTCCCCGCCATCGGTGGACCCGGGTCATTCGACCAGCCCTAACTACTGTTAGTGTAGCATATTTCCACCAAAATTGCAAGTAATTTTTGCGATCTCACTATTATTATATGTAAATATTAACATTTTTTTACTAAAAAATCAATAATTTATGACATAAATACCTGTCATTCTGAAGTCCATATACTTCCATTGTCATTCTGAAGTTTGCGAAGCAAACGAAGAATCTAGTATACACTTGTCATTCTGAGTTCGCATTTGCGAACGAAGAATCTAATTTTTAGACGCTTCGTAAGTAGGGCTACGGAGCAAGGCTCAGCGTGACAAGGTTTTAATAATTTTTACACTTGTCATTCTGAAGTTCGTTCGATTTATCGAACGAACGAAGAATCTCTTTGCGTTTCTTGTCGGTAATTGCGTTACTACTGCATTTACTTTTTAGATACTTCGTCAGGTTTTCACAGCAACCCTGCTCAGTATGACATGGGGGATAAGCAACATACTCACGCTCGCCTGCTCAGTATGACACTATTCCTGTCATTCTGAAATTCGTCATACTTTTCCTGTCATTCTGAAGTTTGCGAAGCAAACGAAGAATCTTTTCTCACTTGTCATTCTGAAGTTCGTTCGTTTTGTCGAACGAACGAAGAATCTCTTTGCGTTTCTTGTTTGTAACTGCGTTGCCATAACATTTACTTTTTAGATACTTCGACAGGCTCGTTACACTCGCCTGCTCAGTATGACATGGGGGGGGGTAAACAACATACTCACGCTCACCTGCTCAGTATGACAAGGTTTAAAGATTTTAATTAAACTTAAAGATTTTTCTTGCAATAACGTAGACCGTTTTACTTACGCCGCATAAAAACTTATTGTTCGACGCAGTTATGCCCGTAAAACGTTTTTTACATTTTTTGTAAGTAATTTCGTCGGTTTCTTTAAGCGTATTCCAAAGCGCATTCTTTTTTTCAAAACTTTCTTTAGTGCCTATTTTTATCAAATAAATGCTGGTTATAACCATCATTATCAATATAAAATCAAGCATATATTTATACAGTTTTTTGCATTTTTTCTCTATCTCGTTAAGATTATGCGCCTTTATAAGTTCTTCCGTAACCCGTATATGCTGGTCAATACGGCTCATTAAAACTTTTTCCGACACGGACTGGTCGTCCCTGCCTATAAAATAACGATAAAAATCAGCGTTTACGTAATAGAATTTTTTTACGTACGGCAACGGCGTATACACGTAAATATTATCCACGTAGAAAGTATGTTTCGGCAAAACCAAACCACATTCTTTCAACAAATCCGTTCTATAAATTACGGAATGCATTGCAATAAAATTTCCTACGGGGAATTTTTTTATTTCGCTAAACTCGAAAATTCTATTTTGCGGAAATACTTTTTTATAACTTACGACTCTTTGTTTATTATCAGCAACGTGTTCGTAAACGTAATTCGCAAACACTGCATCGGGGCAATCTTCGCCAAAATTTTCAAGCGTTTCCATAACGGTTTTTAAAGCGTTTTCGTCAACCCAGTCGTCCGAATCCACAACCTTAAAAAATTTGCCTGTTGCATTTGCTATTCCCGTATTAACCGCTTGACCGTGCCCACCGTTTTCTTGATGGACGGCTTT
>CAZMOQ010000120.1:0-2503 GCA_964568155.1 uncultured Clostridia bacterium
AGTTTAGATGCTGTTATACCTAAAATTCCGCTGCCGCAACCGACGTCTATTACCGAAACGTTCGGGTTTATAAAATCTTGCAACAGTTCTATACACATAGAAGTCGTTTCGTGTTCGCCAGTGCCGAAAGCCATATTGCTGTCGATTTTAGTTACGGTTTCGCCGTCTTTTTGTTCGTAAGGTATCCATTCGGGGCAAATAGTAACCCTGCCGATATGTATAGGTTTAAAATGTTCCTTCCATCTTTCAAGCCACTCGTCGCCTTCGATTTCCCTTTTTACCGTTTCCAGGCTACCGAGCGAAAGTTCGGAATTTTCGCTTAACTCTCTTATTCTGTTTTCTATAAACGGTATTTTATATTCTTCCGTAACGGGAATATAACCCTTACATAAAACGTCGGGATTAGCGTTTAAAACGTCGTCGTCGATATAATCCCAAGCGTTGCGCTTAAATTTTGAAAGCGCAATGACGTCATTGACGTCCGAAATAGCAACGCCTTCGTTCGTAAATTCCCAAAAAATATCGCTTATAAGTTCACTCCCTATGGTGGAAGTATGTACTGTCAATTCAATGTATTTCATATTTTAATTTTAACTGCTTTTTATAAATTAGTCAAATAAAAAAACGCTTATGCAAAAAACAAAAGCGTTTTTATTTTTATTAAGCGTATTTTATGCGTTTTTGTAAGGGTCTTTGCCGTACATAGTTTGAACGTTATCACTGTACTTCTTCATATTAGGACATTGCTTTATTTCAAACTTATCGTCAAACTGCTCTATAATCTTCTTTTGGTCTTTGTTTAACTTGGACGGAATTTCCACCGTAACCACTATATATAAATCCCCCGTTTGACGGGCAGAACGAATCCCCTTGCCTCTTACGCAAAAGATTTTTCCGCTTTGCGTACCTTCGGGAATAGTGTAAGTAATGGTATCGTCAAGCGTGGGGACTTCGACCTTACCGCCCAAAACAGCCGTTTTGAAAGATATAGGAAGTTCTACGTAAAGGTCGAAATTTTTGCGTTTGAATATCTTACTCGGTTCGACCGAAAAGACAACCAAAAGGTCACCTGCGGGACCGCCGTTCTTAGATGCGTCGCCGTAACCCCTTTTCTTTAAATAACTGCCATTGTCTGCGCCTGCAGGGATATCGAAACTAAGGGTAGTTTGCTTTCTAATATAGCCCTTTCCTTTACAATCGGGACAAGCGTCGATAATCTTTTTACCCGTTCCGTGACATTCGTCGCAAGGGCGAACCTGAACCGAACGGAATATGCCGCCGTTGGATACGTATTGAATTTGCCCCGTACCGCCGCACTTTTCGCAAGTTTTGTAAGAAGTGCCGTTCTTTGCGCCCGTTCCCTTACAAGCGGCGCAGGGCTCGTTTCTCGTATAAGTAACTTCTCTTTTACAACCCTTTGCAGCGTCAAGGAAACTTAAACTAACTTCGACCGTAATATCTTCGCCTGCGGCTTTCGTTTGGGTTCTCCCACGTCCGCCACCCGTAAACGAATCGAATATATCGCCGAAAATATCTTCGAAACCGCTGCCCGAAAAACCGCTGAATCCGCCGCCGTTAAAGCCGCCGAAACCGCCCATATTAGGGTGTTCTTGCTCAAAGTCGTACTGTTTACGCTTTTTTCCGTCGGATAAAACTTCGTTTGCCTCATTAATTTCCTTAAACTTTTCAGCGCAAGCTTTGTCGTTGGGGTGCAAATCGGGGTGGTATTGTTTTACTAATTTTCTGTATGCGCTTTTAATTTCATCTTGCGTAGCCGTTTTAGACACGCCTAGAATTTCGTAATAATTTTTTGCCATAATATATCCTTTTTATTTCATAATAATCGGTTTTACAAAAAAATCGATTATATAACACCAAAGGCATTCGGTATAAAATACCAAATGCCGATTGAGTCGATTTACCGAACCGTCGGTTTTTTAGCCGAAACGGTTATTATTGATGGAATTCCGTATCTCCGCCATTATCTGCGCCTTCGGCACCGTTAGGAGCGGCTTGTTGATAAAGTTTTGCGAATACGCCTTGAACTTCGTTTGAAAGTTCTTCCGTAGCCTTAACGATTCTATCGTTATCGTCGGAAGCAAGTTCTTCTTTTGCCTTGCTAACGGCGGATTCAACTTTTGCTTTATCTTCTTCGGAAAGTTTATCGCCCGAATCTTTTACGGTCTTTTCAACGGTGAAAATAAGCCCGTCGAGTTTATTGTGGTTATCAACTTTTTCTTTTCTCTTTTTATCTTCTTCTTCGTATTGTTGTGCTTCCTTAACAGCCTTATCTATATCGGCGTCGGAAAGGTTGGTGGAAGAAGTAATCGTGATGTTTTGCGATTTACCCGTTCCCATATCTTTAGCGGATACGTTTACTATACCGTTTGCGTCGATATCGAAGGTAACTTCGATTTGAGGAATTCCCCTAGGTGCGGGTGCGATACCCGTAAGTTGGAAATTACCCAAAGTTTTATTGTCTTTTGCAAATTCTCTTTCGCCT
>CAZMOQ010000121.1:0-2474 GCA_964568155.1 uncultured Clostridia bacterium
GTTTTGGAAAAAACTTGGAACCCCACCGAAAAAGTTCAAGAAGCGCATATCGAAACCAAGAATATGACTTATTCCTACACCGACGGCGAACTTTATTACTTTATGGACGACGAATTCAACCTTACTCCGCTTAACTACGACCAAGTTGAGGACGCACTTAAGTATATTAAGGAAAACGATAAAGTTATCGTTAAGTCCTACAAGGGCTCTCCGTTCTCGGTTGAATGTGAAAACTTCGTTATTTTAAGGGTTACCCAAGCAGACCCGTCCGTTAAGGGCAACACTGCAACTAATGCAACTAAGGACGCTATACTCGAAACGGGCGCAAAAATTCAAGTGCCTATGTTCGTAAACGAAGGCGAACTTATCCGTATCGATACCCGTACGGGCGAATATATGGAAAGAGTAAAGGGTTAATAAAAACAAAAATAAAAAAGCAACCCGAAATGTCGGGTTGTTTTTTGCTATGGAAGGGTAAAAACTTTTTATGAAAAGAAACGTACTTATAACGGGCAGTGCAAAAGGCATAGGCAGGGCTGTTGCGGAAGCCTTTGCGGAAAACGGCGATAACGTTATAATAAATTACAATTCAAGCGCAAAACAAGCCGAAGAACTTGCGGAAAAACTTTCTTCTAATACCAAAGTCGCACTTTGCAAAGCGGATGTTTTGAGCGCCGAAGAAGTGAATAAAATGTTCGATTTTATAGAAAACAATTTCGGTAGTGTGGACGTTTTGGTAAATAACGCAGGCATTGCTTTTTACGGGCTTATTACCGATACTAAAGAGCAAGACTGGGATAAAGTTTTCGGCGTTAACATAAAAGGAACGTATAATGTAACCAACAGGGCTTTGCCGAATATGATATCTAAAAAATTCGGTAAAATTATAAACGTTTCTTCTATGTGGGGTAAGGTCGGCGCATCTTGCGAAGTCGCTTATTCTTCGTCGAAAGCGGCTGTAATAGGTTATACCAAAGCGCTGGCAAAAGAAGTCGGGCTTTCGGGGATAAACGTAAACTGCGTTTGCCCCGGGGTTATAATGACCGATATGGTAAAAAATCTTGACGAAGCAACGCTTAAAGAACTTAAAGAAAGTTGCGCTTTAAACCGTTTGGGAACGACTAAAGACGTTGCCGAATTATGTTTGTTTTTAGCAAGCGAAAAAGCGTCGTTTATAACGGGGCAGGCTATCAGCGTAGACGGCGGGTTTATTATATGAAGTCGTTAAAAAACGATGCGGAAAATTCGCCCGTATCGAATATTTTAATAGTAATTTTACTTGCGGTGGGGTTAGCCGCTTTTCCGACGGAATATATAGCGGCAAACTTCGGCGTTTCGGAAACAGCCGAACTTTATATAACCGCAGCGGTTAAGTTTGCGTTTTGCGGCGTAATGGTTTATTTATCTTATTCGTACGGGTTTAACGAATTATTAAAACCGAAAACGAATAAAATTTATTTGGTAATACCGTGCTTTTTCGTCGTTATAAATAATTTCCCTTTTATAGCGGTTTTTACTAAAACGGCGGTCATAACCGCAGGTGTTGCGGATATTATAGGGCATACGTTGTTTTGTTGTTCGGTTGCGCTTTTTGAAGAAATCGCATTCAGGGGCATAGTTTTACCGTTGGTTTATCTAAAAATGAAAACCAAAAAGAAAGCGGTGTTTTTTTCCGTTTTAATATCGTCGTTGATATTCGGCGCAGCGCATTTGGTAAACGTTTTCGGCGGCGGTGGAATAGGAAGCGTGCTGATTCAAACTTGTTATACCTTTCTAATCGGCGGTATGTGCGGTTTTGCACTGTGCGTAACGAAAAGCGTATTCGTTCCGTTTTTATTGCATTTTTTGTTTAATTTTTGCGGAACGTTTATAGACGTTTTGGGGTGTGGCGAAATATGGAATATCCCTACCGTTATAATAATCGTGATTTTAGGCGTAATAGTCGGCGTTTACGTGTTGGTTATTCTTCTAAAATCAAAAAACGAAAATTTTGAAAAACCTACGGATAAAAATTTAGGAGAAGTTTATGAATAAAAGTAAAAGGAATTTAGAACTCGGTTCGGCAATAACCGGTATCGTTATAAACTCTATAGCAAGTATAATTTTTTTGCTTGCGGCGCTATTTAGTTTCAGTATGGGCGATATGCTTTTGGCGTTATTAGGTATTTACGAAGAAGAAGGGCTGGCGGACTTTCTTACTCTTTTGGTAACGGTATTCATTGTAATTGCCGCCGTGGGTATAACTAATATCGTTTTAGAAGCGAAACTTTGCAAAAGACCTAAAATTGACGAATTCGGCAATTATCAAAAAAGGCTTGGAATTTCTATTACGAGCATCGTGTTAAACGCAATTATGTTCATTTTCTTTTTGGAAGTGCCTTTGTATTCGGTACCGTATTTTATAGTTGTGGTTTTAGGCATAATTTCGGTTTGTATGAAGCACCCCGTGCCGCAACCCGTTTGCATAAACGAAC
>CAZMOQ010000122.1:0-2460 GCA_964568155.1 uncultured Clostridia bacterium
TTATTTGTTTTGCGAAATAATACCCGGGCGCAGCCTTTGCCCCGAAAATAAAGGTCTTAGGTTGCATTTCCAGGTCAGGATTTTCCTTCAAATCGTTATAAATCGAAATGATATGCAAAGCGTTCATAAGTTGGCGTTTGTATTCGTGCAAACGCTTTGCTTGTACGTCGAAAAGCGTATCGGGATTGATTATAATGCCTTCCTTCTTTTTAGCGTATTCGCAAAACTGCAACTTCTTAATATGCTTAATCTCTGCAAGTTTATCCAAAACCTGCTTATCTTTTTCAAACTTTTTAAGGTTGGAAAGTTCGGATAAATCTTTAATAAATTTATCCCCGATAAGCGAAGAAATAAGTTCGGTAAGTTCAGGGTTAGACTGACAAAGCCATCTGCGGTGCGCAATGCCGTTGGTAACGTTCGTAAATTTTTCGGGATATACGTCGTAAAAATCTTTAAACACGCTTTCCTTTATAATATCGCTGTGAAGCCTTGAAACGCCGTTTACCTTATGCGAACCTATTACCGAAAGGTTTGCCATTTTTATTTGACTGTGAGAGAATATAGACATTCTATCAATCTTATCCCAGTCACCGGGGAACTTATTCCACATATCCGCACAAAAACGCTGATTTATTTCTTTTAATATAGAGTAAATTCTAGGTAATCTTCTTGAAATTAAATCTTCCGACCACTTTTCCAACGCTTCGCTCATAACGGTATGGTTCGTGTACGCAACGGTACGGGTAACAATGCTCCAAGCGTCGTCCCAAGTATAACCGTGTTCGTCCATAAGTATCCGCATAAGTTCGGGGATACAAAGCGCAGGGTGGGTATCGTTAATATGAATAGCGGCTAAATCGGGTAAAGAATCCAAAGTACCGTATCTTCTCAAATGGTCTTTTACGATATTTTGCAAAGACGCCGAAACCAAGAAGTATTGTTGTTTTAACCTTAAAGACTTGCCTTCGAAGTGGTTATCCGACGGATAAAGAACCTTTGAAATAAGTTCGGCTTCGTTGTCTTCCTGCATAGCCCTTAAATAATCGCCTTGCGAGAACGACTTCATATCGAAATCGTGAACGTTTTGCGCTCTCCATAAACGAAGAACGGAAACCGCTTCGGAATCGTACCCCGAAACCATCATATCGTACGCAACGGCTTCAACAACTTTTGCGTCAACGTGTTCGATTTTCATTCCCTTATCGGTCCAAATTTCCTTGATATATCCGTCAAACTTAACTTTAAAAGTCAAATCCGAACGTTGGGAAAGCCAAACTTCGCCGCCGGGCAACCAAATATCGGGGAGTTCCATTTGCCAGCCGTCTACGATTTTTTGTTTGAATAAACCGTATTCGTATCTTATAGAATATCCCATTGCGGGATAATCTTGAGAAGCAAGCCCGTCCATAAAGCAAGCAGCAAGCCTGCCTAAACCGCCGTTACCCAAACCTGCGTCGGGTTCTAAATCGTAAAGTTCTTCGAGCGAAGTTCCTAACTTTTTAAGCGCTGCGTTAAAAGCGTCCTGCATACCTAAGTTGTACGTATTGTTTTTTAAGGATTGCCCCATTAAAAATTCCATACAAAGGTAGTAAACTCTTTTACCGTTAGCCTGACGGTACTTTTTATAAAATTTTTCCCGTTTTTCAAGTAAAACGTCCCTTACCGCAATGGCAACCGCTTTGTATATTTGTTCTTTAGTTGCTTCTTGCGGAGTGACGCCGAAATATCTTGATAATTTGCCTTTTAGAAGCGTCATTGCTTCTTTTTCCGTAAAAGTCGGATTCATCTATTTATTTTTCTCCTAAAATGTTATTGTATACAATGAAAGTGATTTTATAAAAGATTACAAATATAACGATACATTTCCATATACTTGTTTGCGCTTGCGTTCCAAGAAAAGTCGCTGTTCATAGCCCTTTGAACGACGTCGTTCCAAACCGCTTTATCCTTATAAGCGTAAACCGCTTGTTTTATAACGTATAACATATCGTCCGCATTATAATCCCTGAAAGTAAAGCCGTTGCCGCTATCCCCGACGTAGGCTTTTATGCTGTCGTTAAGTCCGCCCGTTTCCCTTACTACCGAAACAGTTCCGTATCGGGAAGCAATCATTTGCGAAAGTCCGCAAGGTTCGGATTTCGAAGGCATAAGGAATATATCGCTACCCGAATATATCTTTCTCGATAAATCGGAATTAAACGCTATAACCGACGCACATTTACTAGGATAAGCCCTAGCCTTTTCGGTAAAATAATTTTCATATTCCCAGTCGCCCGTTCCCAAAACTACGAACTGAACGTCCTCGAACAATAAAGAATCGAACACGGCACGGATTAAATCTATACCTTTATGCGAAACCAAACGGGATATAACCGCTATAACGGGCACGTCGTCCCTAACAGGCAACGATAGAAATTTTTGAAGTTCGTTTTTGCAAACGGCTTTACCCGACAAATCGTT
>CAZMOQ010000123.1:0-2459 GCA_964568155.1 uncultured Clostridia bacterium
GCAATGCTAATAATCCCAGGCGGTGGGTATATTTACGTATCGGCTAGGGAAAGTGAACCTATTGCAATGCGTTTTAATTCGCTTGGTTACAGTGCGTTTGTTTTGGATTATTCGGTAAAACCGTTTTATTTTCCGACTCAACTTATAGAAGCGTGTATGGCTATGGCTTACATAAAGCAAAATGCTGAAAAATACGCTGTAGACGTAGAACACGTTTGTGCGGCAGGTTTTTCGGCAGGCGGTCATTTAGCGGGAATGTTGGCAACGCTTTACAACGACGAAACCGTTCAAGCGGCGCTTAAAGATGCAGCAAACTTAACCCGTCCCGATGCGGTTATATTGTCTTACCCCGTTATTACGGGTTCTTTGGAATATCGAAATGAAATTACGATTATGGCTATTTCAAACGGTAAAAAGAATTTGATTAAAAAACTTTCGTTAGAAAAACTTGTAAACGAAAATAGTTCGCCTGCGTTCATTTGGCATACTAAAGATGATGACGTAGTGCCCGTACAAAACAGTTTGCTTATGGCTTCGGCTTATGCAAAATGCGGCGTTCCTTTTGAACTTCATATATTCGAAAAGGGTGGACACGGACTGTCGCTTGCTACGCAAGAAACTTCGTCTGTCAATAAAAACGCTGCCGTTTGGGTAGACCTTGCAAACAACTGGTTATTGTCAAGGGGCTTTGATATTATAGATTAAAGGAAAATTTTGTGAACTGCTTATTTTTATATAACCCTTGTAGCGGAAAAGGGAAGATAAATAAATATATAAAGTATATTTCAAAAAAACTTGCGGAAAAGTATGACTTCGTGCAAATAAAAGCAAGTTCTAGGGCGGGTGAACTCAGTGAACTTGCCGCTTCTGCTTGCGGTCAATTCGACGCCTTGTTTTTTGCAGGCGGCGACGGCTCTTTTAATGAAATTCTTAACGGCATAGCGGAAAAGCCTATTAAGCCCGTATTAGGTTATATACCTATGGGAACGGTAAACGATATAGGTCATTCGTTACGTATTCCTTGTAAAAACGTTAAAAAAGCGTTAAAAAAACTTTTAAACGGAAAAGAAGTTTTCCTTGACGTAATGAAGATTAACGATATGTACGCCGAATACGAAATAGGCGCAGGCGCATTGATGAGTTGCTCTTATAAAGCGCCTAGAAACCAAAAAGTAAAGTTCGGTAAAATTGCGTACGGAATAGAAATATTGCGTAACAATATGAAGTTCGAAGATTTTTGCATAACCGTGCAATCAAACGAAAAAACTATCGAAACTAATTGCGAATTTTTGCTTTTTATAAACAGCCGTTCGGTTGCGGGAATGCCCATAAACCCAAAAGCGGTGCTCGATGACGGGGAAATAGAACTGATAATAGTTAAGCAGGTAGGAAAACCGAAGTGGTATCATAAGGTTCTTGCGTTTTTCCATATTATAAATTTCTTTGTAGTAGGGTATAAAAACAGTAATCAGTCTACGTATGAAAAAATAAAAGGTTCGCAATTTAAAATTCAAGTACCCGACAACGTAGTTTGGAATTTAGACGGCGAAAAAGGTTGTAGCGGAAATGCTGAAATAAGCGTTTTAAAAAAGCATATAAGAGTAATTATTCCTAATAAAACCAAAAGGAGAGATTAGTGAAAAAATTAGGGTTTGCGCTTGGTGCAGGCGGCAGTCGAGGCGTTGCGCATATAGGTTTTTTACAGGCAATGGAAGAAAACGGAATAAAACCTGATTTTATTTCGGGTTCGTCTATGGGCGCAGTCGTCGGCTCTTGTTACGCTTCGGGTATGACTCCCGAAGAAATGAAAAAAGAAATATTCGATATTAAAAAAAGCGATATTTTGGATTTAGCGGTAACGCCTTTGAAAAATCAAGCGTTGTTAAAATCGAAAAAAATGCGGTTTGTTTTAGAAAAGTATTTAACCGATAAAAAGTTTAACGACCTTAAAATTCCGTTTTGTTGCGTTGCCGTGGATTTGTATACGGGGAACTGTGTTACGCTTGACGGCGAGCGTAGCGTGCTTGACGGCGTCGTTGCAAGTTCGAGTATTCCGGGTATATTTAAGCCCGTTCAAACCGACGACGGATATTTGCTGGTTGACGGCGGCGTAAGAAACAGGCTTCCTATTAAAGAAGTTAAAAAAATGGGTGCGGAAGTAGTTGTTGCCGTTGACGTTTTAGGAAATTTGCGCTCTGAAAAAAATAAAAAATATTCGCTTATGGGCGTAATTTTCAGGACCGTTGACATTTACGACGATAACGGCGCAAGTTATAAATTAAAAAAGTGTAAACCCGACGTTTTTATTTGTCCCGATATGGGGGATATATCCCAGTATAAATTCAATAAATTTCAAGAAAGTTACGACGCAGGTTATTATTCGGGGCTACAAAACGTCGAACTGATAAAGAAATTGATTAACGAATAGTAAATTATAATAATCGGCGCATTTTTTGCGT
>CAZMOQ010000124.1:0-2352 GCA_964568155.1 uncultured Clostridia bacterium
GCTAACGGCAGGGGATTCCAGTATCCCATTCCTACTTATTCCATTACCAGGGATTTCGACTGGTCCGAAACCGAAAACAACAAGTTGCTTTTCGAAATGACTTCTAAATACGGCACGCCGTATTTCTCTAACTATATCAACAGCGATATGGAACCCAGCGACGTTCGTTCTATGTGTTGCCGTTTGCGTTTGGACCTTAGGGAATTGCGTAAAAAGTCCGGCGGTTTCTTCGGTAGCGGCGAAAGCACGGGTTCGGTCGGCGTAGTTACCATAAATATGCCGAGAATCGCTTATCTTGCAACCGACGAAGACGATTTTTATAAAAGACTTACCAGAATGATGGATATTTCCGCTCGTTCGTTGAAGGTAAAGAGAAATACCATAAACAAACTTTTGGAGGAAGGTTTGTACCCGTACACCAAGCGTTATTTGGGAACGTTTAACAACCACTTCTCCACGATAGGTTTAGTAGGTATGAACGAAGCCTGCCTCAACGCAAAATGGCTCGGTAAAGATTTAACCAACTCTAAGGCGCAAAAATTCACCAAAGAAGTTCTTAACTTTATGCGTGAAAAACTTTCCGATTATCAAGAACTTTACGGCGACCTTTATAACTTGGAAGCAACGCCTGCGGAATCTACTTCTTACCGTCTTGCTAAGCACGATAAAAAGAGATATCCCGATATCATAACCGCATCTAAGGACGATAAAACGCCTTACTATACGAACAGTTCACACTTACCTGTAGGGTATACGGACGATATTTTCTCCGCTTTGGATATTCAAGACGAATTGCAAACGCTTTATACGTCGGGTACGGTATTCCACGCTTTCTTAGGTCAAAAATTGCCTGACTGGAAAGCAGCCGCTAATTTGGTTAAGACTATTGCGGAAAATTACAAATTGCCGTATTATACGCTTTCGCCGACTTACTCAATTTGTACCGAACACGGCTACATTGCAGGCGAATATTACGAATGTCCGTATTGCGGAAAGAAAACCGAAGTTTACAGCCGCATAACGGGCTATTACCGCCCCGTACAAAACTGGAACGACGGTAAGAGAGAAGAATTCAAAGAAAGAAAGGTTTACGTTTTAGAAAATTCCAAGTTGGATAAAACCGCCGCTTGCGAAACGGCTAAACAAACGTCTTCCGTTACCCAAAGCATTGACGAAATTATGCTTTTCGCAACCAAAACTTGCCCTAACTGCAAAATGAGCAAAATGATGCTGGATAAAGCAGGCGTTAAGTACAGGGTAGTCGACGCTGAGGACGATAAGGAACTTACCGTTAAATACGGCGTTAAAAAAGCGCCCACGCTTTTAGTTCCTGCCGAAAACGGTTTTACCGCTTACGAAAACGCAAGCAATATAAAGAAATTTATCGAAGGACTTAACTAATGACTGATATAATAGTGATAGGCGCAGGGGCGTCGGGAATGACTGCCGCTCTGTACGCACTTAGAAACGGTAAAAGCGTTACCGTTTTGGAAGAAGATACTTTCGGCGGGCAAATCGCAAGTTCGCCGAGAGTTGAAAACTTTCCTACTATAAAAGAAATAGCAGGTAGCGAACTTTCTGACAGGTTGTTTGAACAAATAACCGCTTTGGGCGCCGAAGTAGAGTTGGAAAAAGCGCTTTCGATAGAAAAGAAGGGCAAAGGCTTCGTCGTAAAAACCGATTATGGCGAAAGGGAATGTAAAAGCGTTATCATCGCCGCAGGCGTAAAGCATAAGCATTTAAGATTCCCTAACGAAGAAAATTTGGTCGGCAAAGGCATTTCGTATTGCGCTATTTGTGACGGACCTTTTTATACCGGCGAAGAAGTCGCTTTGGTCGGCGACGGCAACACTGCGTTGCAATATGCGATACTTCTTTCGGGGTATTGCCCGAAAGTTTACGTATATACCTTGTTCGATAAATTTTTCGGGGACGAAAGTTTAGTAAAAACTCTTTTAAGTAAACCTAATGTGGTTTGGAAGCCGAATACTTCCTTGACGGCGTATATAGGCGAAAATCAACTTGAAGGTTTTAAGTATAAGGACGCTGACGGCAACGAGCAGGAGCACCGCATAAAAGCACTTTTCGTTGCGATAGGGCAGGTACCCGATAATAAAAAGTTCGAAAATTTAGTTACGCTCGATAAGGACGGCTACATCGTTGCCGACGAAACCTGCGTTACTTCTACCGACGGCGTGTTTGTCGCAGGCGATTGTCGAACAAAAAAGATAAGGCAACTTACAACTTCGGTTGCGGACGGCGCAGTTGCCGCACTAGCCGCTTGCGCTTATATAGATAAAGAATTTTAATATTTTTTATTCAAAGTCTTTGGAATTTTTATTTGTAAAAGTT
>CAZMOQ010000125.1:0-2275 GCA_964568155.1 uncultured Clostridia bacterium
GATTATCCCGTAACGCTTACGTATGACGCGAAAAACACGAACAGCGAATACGGAAAGCCTATCGCGGTAGATATAAAAAACGGCGTGGTCACGCTTATTACGGGCGAATATACGGTAGTATATAAAAACTACGACGGCACCGAACTTTTGCGCAAAGACTACAACGCAAACGATATTCCGTCTTACACGGGCGAAACTCCAAAACGAGAAACGGACGAAAAGTATTCGTATACGTTCAAAGGCTGGAAAGGCGTTGTGTCTAATGTAGAGAGCGAAGTTTGGTATATAGCCGAGTACGATACGACGGCTGTAGAATACCAAGTGACCTTTTACGTCGACGGGGAGTTTTACGGCGGAGATATTTACGGGTATAACGAAGCGGTCGATTTAAGCGATATTCCGAGCAAGCAAAACCATAACTTTTCGGGTTGGTTTTTAGACGAAGAATATACGCAAAAGATAACCTTTATAAGAATGCCCGCGGAAGATTTGAAACTTTACGGATATATGAAGTTCAATATCCGCGAAGACGAAATTCCCGAAATAACGCTTAGTTTCGATAAAATAGAAAACGATATCGCGTTCGTCAACGTAGACGTGACAAAAAATCCGTCGATTTCGGGTTTGGTATTAACGCTCGATTACGACAAAACCGCGCTTGAATTTATAGGTTTCGATAAAGGCGATACGTTTAGCGCGTTGCAGTTTTCTTATACGAATACGGAACACGGCTACAATGCCGAGCCGTTCAAGTTTTATTGGGAAAACGCGGTAAATACTTACGAAACGGGCAGAATTTTAACGCTTAAGTTCAAAGTAAAAGATAACTCTTTGGCAGGTATGTACGACGTATCGTTTACATACGACGAAAAGACGGACGCTACGTATTTTACGGACGAACAAGAACTTTGGTATACCAAACTGGATATTATAGGCGCGAGCGTACCCGTCGGAAAAATTCGGCATTGGTATAAAGAAACGGAAAACGGAATCGGGATAGACGTGACGACGGAAGAATGGCAAGAACCCGACACGGTGTTGGTCGTTAAAAGAATTACATATTTCGTTACGATAGATTCTGAAAAAGTGATAGCCGCGGCAGGAGAAAATACGGAAGTAAAAGACGTTTATTTCGTGGTTTTGATGCGCGGTGATAAAGAGATCGCACCAAATGGCAATATTACGGTAAAAATAGGGCTTACCGAAGAACAAGAAAAATGCTCTGTAATTTCGGCGTTTAGAATAGACGAAGATAATCTTATTTATCGCGATACTACCGTAAAAGAGAGTTTTGCCGTATTTCAAACGGAAAAACTCGGCGATTTTGCGATTGTAGGGAATGTAATTTCGGGAGCGGTCGGCGGAACGACCGATACGCCTGCGAACACGCCTATAATTATAATCGCTACGATATTGCTTGCGATTGCAACGATGGGATTTGCCCTTATATTAGTGGCGAAATCAAGGAAGAATAAACAAATTTTTAATTGTCCGAAGGACGAATAAGAGAGGCGTTTATGGAAGAATTTTTGAAAAGCATAACCTGTTCCGGCGCGGAATGTCTGTGTTGGATATTGGTTTTATTTAATATACTTGCCGTATTCTATCTCGTGTTCTGCTCGTTCTGGAAAGTTACGAGGATAGCGAAAATAACGGGATGGGTATTTTCGGCAGGGCTTTTGTGCGCTACGGTCGGCATTTTGATAGCGCATACGTGTATTTATACGCTTTTAACAACGATATTTACGTGTATGATGATTATGGCGATATTTGCCGTAATTTTGCCGCAACCGAACGCGAACGAAGAAGAAAAAGCGGAAGAGAAAAAAATAAAACTCGGCTCTTACGTTATTTCTAAAACGGACGATAATAGATACGTTTTCGCTCTTTACGACAGTGCGAGAAGGTTGATTGTAAAATCCAACTATTCTTATGCGAGCGCGGACGAAACCAAACAAGCGATATGCGTTTGCCGAAATAACGGAATGATAGCGGCGATAAACGATAAAACGGACGTTTGGATACGAGAAGATAGGTATCCTACCTTTGAAATGTACGTAGATGACGGCAAATATCGTTTTTGCTTGAAGATAGACGGCAAATACGTTATATTCGATTCTCGCGATTACGATGAATTGCGCCTTTGCGAAAGAATGCTCGAAAAAGCAAAACAAACCGTTTCGAGCACGGAAGTGTATTTGAATACGGAAATCGAAAACGGAAAAGAGTATTTGCATTTCGGCGAAAATTCGGATAGTGAAGAACGAATAACGGA
>CAZMOQ010000126.1:0-2267 GCA_964568155.1 uncultured Clostridia bacterium
TATCATATATTATTCAGAAAGCAGTTTACCAAGTAAATTGCTTTTTGAATTTTAAGCGGCTTTTTATAACATTATATCATTCTTTTAACTTTTCTACCTTGTTATTTTGAACGTTTTTATTGTCATTCTGAACGAAGTGAAGAATCTAGCCAAACACTGTCATTCTGAGTTTGCGTTTGCAAACGAAGAATCTATTTTTAGATACTTCGACAGGCGGTTTCACAGCCTACTCAGTATGAAAAGATTATTTACGCTTATATTTTTAGTACAAACGGGTGTATTTCATAGGAATTTTTAGTCCATAATAAAAGTATAGCACACTATACTTCACTAAAAGTGAAATGTAGCGTGCTTTTTATATTCGTTTCTTCTAAAAGTTTACCATAACTTTCCCGAAAGGGGAAAAAAACTTTGCATAGCAAAATATCACTGCGTAAGCAATATAACTTACCGACAGGCAAATATAGTTGTGCGGCAGTAATAGCCCCTATTACTGCCGCACAAACGTACTTTATTTATTTAATATATTTAAACTTTAATTTCTTTTAATCTTAATTTTACACATTCGGCTATGGAAGACTTTTCAAGCGTTTCGTAAAATTCGTCTACGCTTTTAGTTGCGGCAAGCGTATTATATACCGAACACTTTTTCTCATTATTGCCTTGCAAACTTAATATTTCTTCTTCCGCCTTATGTTTTAAATAATCCAACTTGTTTTCGTTTTCATACGTAAACGTAACTACATAGTCTCCGTCCGCAGCGAAATCGAATTTTACGGAAACGTAGTCTTCGTAACTCTTTTTACAAACGACGGCATTTGAATTTTTAGTTACCGTAGTTTTAGTGTCCGTCTTTCCGAACAATTCAACGGTAACGCATCTGTCTTTGGGTATAACGTCTTTTTCGCCGCTTAAAGAAATTTTTACGGACACCGTAGTTTTGGTATCGTCAATACTTTCAACAACCTTTATATTAGTAAAAGCGGTGTTTATTCCGTTATCGTCGTCCTCTTTCAAAATATAACCGCCGTTCCCTGCAAACACCCTTAATTTTAAATTTTTCGGATTTCCGCAAGCATTGCCGTCGTCTTGTGAATAAGGTATTACGCTGCCTGCCTTTGCCAAAACAGGTATACTTTCCAAATTACGTAGCAACAAACGTTCTTCCCCGTCGGCTTGTTTTATAACGTAAACGTCGTAAGTAAAAATATCGAACCACTTTCCTTGCGGCAACCAAGCCTTAATTCTTGCAAATCCGTCGTCTTGGACTTTTTCGGTTACGGGAATTACAAGCAAACCGCCAAAAAGATATTCGTTTTTATACGCATACGCATTTTTAGACTTGTATTCGTAGTAAAGCGGTTCGCACAACGTTTTACCTTCGTCGTAAGCGTTTCTATTTGCGGTATAAATAAAAGGAATCATAGAATGTCTTAACCTTAAAAAACTTTCGGCAATCAATCCGCAAGCGCCGTAATACCACATTTCTTTCGTTATACCCGGGCTGCAATGCAATCTATTTATAGGCGAAAAAACACCGAACTGTATGCTTCTTAAATAAAGTTCGTCACTCTTTTCTCCATTCCAGTGGCCGCCTATATCGTGGCTCCACCAGCCGTAGCCTACGTTGCTTGCAGTAGCCGTAAAATATGGTAAATATTTCAAAGTTTCCCAAGTCATATACGTATCGCCCGAAAAACCTATCGGGTATCTATGCGAGCCTACCCCCGCATACCTTGACAATATCAACGGATAGGAATGATTTTTTGCATTGTCGTAATAATGATAATGGTTCAACACCCAAAGCGGGTCCAAACCCGAAGTCTTTGATTCCATTCCCTGCTGCCAGTCAATCCACCAAAAACTTACGCCGTCGTTCTCGTAAGGCTTATGCAGTATAGAGAAATACGCATTTATATAATCGTCGTCGGTAAAATCAAACGGGATAACTTCGCCCGTTTCAGCATCTTTTCCAAGCGCATCAGCCATTTGTTTATAATCTTTTTCCCAAAATCTTACGCCTTGCGCAGGGTGCAAGTTAAGCGAAATTTTCAAATTATTCTCACTTAATTCTTGAAACATTTCTCTATAATTAGGGAAAAGTCTTTCGTTCCAAGTATAGCCCGTCCACCCCAACAACTCGTCGATACATTTCGTAGTATATTTTTCGTTTAGACGGTTTAATTCTTTCAACTTAAACTTTTCAACGATTTCGTCGTAGTCGGAGTAATGCCAGTCCATATCGATAACGGCAACGGTAAGCGGTA
>CAZMOQ010000127.1:0-2232 GCA_964568155.1 uncultured Clostridia bacterium
CAACTTTATTATACAAAATCGGAGTTTTTATTTCAAGTCTCATCAGTGAACCTCCACCGAACCACGCCACTATGGCGTGGTTTTTCTATACAATTAAGGCGCAAGCAGTTGCTTACGCCTTTATCTTTTTATTTTGCAAATTCGGTTGCACGCCATTCTCTTATAACGTTAACCTTTATTTGTCCCGGATATTCGAGTTCGGCTTCAATCTTCTTAGCCATTTCTTTCGCTAAGAACAACGTTTGAGCGTCGTCAACCTGTTCGGGTTTAACCATAACCCTGATTTCCCTACCTGCCTGTATTGCGTAACATTTGTCAACGCCCTTAAAACTACCTGCAAGTTCTTCGAGTTTTTGCAATCTCTTAACGTAATTAGTAGTCGTTTCACGCCTTGCGCCCGGTCTTGCACCCGAAATTGCGTCAGCCGCTTGAACGATTACCGCTTCTATGGTTTTTGCTTCTACATCGCCGTGATGCGCCAAAATAGCGTTTACGATAACGTGATTTTCCTTATACTTTTTAGCAAGGTCGCCGCCGATTTGCATATGCGTGCCTTCGACTTCGAAGTCAACCGCTTTGCCTAAGTCGTGCAATAAGCCTGCCCTTTTAGCCAAATTGACATCAACGCCGAGTTCCGCAGCCATAACGCCTGCAAGATGAGCAACTTCCAAAGAATGTTTAAGCACGTTTTGTCCGTAACTAGTTCTAAACTTAAGTCTACCCAAAAGTTTGATGATTTCGGGGTGCAAACCGAAAAGTCCGCACTCGTACATAGCGCTTTCGCCGTATTCCTTAATTTCGGCGTCTAATTCCTTTCTAACCTTTTCAACGGTTTCTTCGATTCTTGCGGGATGAATTCTACCGTCTGCGATAAGTTTTTCAAGCGCAATCCTTGCAACTTCCCTACGAACGGGGTCGAAGCCCGAAAGAATAACGACTTCGGGAGTATCGTCGATGATAAGTTCTATACCCGTTGCGTTTTCAAGCGTTCTGATATTTCTACCTTCCCTACCGATAATACGTGCTTTCATATCGTCGTTGGGTAGCGGAACTACCGAAACGGTAATTTCCGTCGCTTGTTCGGTACTGCATTTTTGAATGGCAAGGCTGATAATTTCTTTTGCTTTCTTGTCCGCTTCTTCTTTTGCGTCCGCTTCGATTTGTTTTACCAAACCGACTGCGTCCTTCTTCGCTTCGTCCTCGATAGCGGCGATAAGTTCTGCTTTCGCTTCTTCTCTAGACATTTGAGAAATTCTTTCGAACTGTTGCAACATTTTTTCGTGTTGCCCCGTAATTTCGTTAAGTTTTCTCTCAACTTCGTTTTCTTTGTTTTTTAAGTTTTGTTGTTGCCTGTTAATTTCCTCGTTACGTTTCAAAAGATTATCTTCTTTCTTGTCCAGGATTTCTTCCTTTTGAACAAGGCGGTTTTCCATCTTTTGAAGTTCCGAACGCTTTTCCTTAGATTCCCGTTCGAAATCGTTACGAAGCTTTAGTTCCTGTTCTTTCGCTTCTAAAAGTGCTTCTTTTTTAATTGCTTTGCTTTCCGCAAGTGCATCGTCCATCATTTTTTGAACGACCGCTTCGGTTTCACCCATCTTCTTTTTGGTTTGCGCGGCTTTTATTTTTAAGCCCGCCACTACGCCGATAAACAACGCTACAACGAGTATGCCTATCGTTACGCCAACCCAACCGATATCGGGCATTAACGCTAAGAACAGGAAGTTGCCTGAATTTTGAGCCATAATAATACCTCCTGTTATTTTATTTTGTATAGTATAAATTCAAAAATTTTAAACTTCAACTAATGAAACTACAATACATAAATATTTTATATTATTTTAAAGTTTTTGTCAATAAAATTTTTCCTTATGTTTAGAGTATAACGTTTTTTATTTGTAAAGACTGACGATACCGCCAAAAAACGATTGTGTTTTTATGTGGCGTTCTTATTTTTTACACCGTATGCTGACGTTTCAAAATCACTTTCCCGTTATTTTGAACGAAGTAAAAATATAATCCACCCATCATTTGAACAAAGCAAAAAACATAATCCACCTGTCATTCTAAGAGTTCTTTCCTGTCGTCCTGAGCGTAAGCGAAGAATCCCTTTAATACACTCAGTCATTCTAAAGTTTTTCCGTACATTCACTTACTGTCATTCTGAAGTTTGCGCAGCAAACGAAGAATCTCTCGGCGTTTCTTGTTTGTAATTGCATTACTACTACACTTACT
>CAZMOQ010000128.1:0-2228 GCA_964568155.1 uncultured Clostridia bacterium
CCGCACGCAAGCGCAAACTTCGTAACAAGGGAAGAACCGTGTTTTTACGAACGTAACGCCATAGACGGCGAAAAGAATAATCAAGGGCACGGCTCGTACCCGTATCATTCTTGGGCAGGCGGCGCACGGAAAGACTTAGAATACACGTTGGACTTCGGGAAAGAAGTAGAAATAGAAAAACTCGTATTTTATTTAAGGGCGGATTTCAAAAAAGAAATCGACGGCGAACCGCACGATTCGTACTGGAAAAGCATAGACGTACAATTTGACGACGGCGAAATAATAAGCGGAACGTTTACGCTTGACAGGAGCGGACTTTTAGAAAGTAACGCAAAAGGTCAGGAACTAGTCGTAAATAAAAAAACGACAAGAAAAATAAAATTATTAAATTTTCAACAAGTGACGGAAGAACTCGGTTTTGCGGCGTTGACGCAAATCGAAGTATACGGACAATATATAAAGGAGAACTTTGACAAAATGGAAGTAAGACAAGCAAGCAATGCAAAAGACGTAAAACATTATACGACCGAAAGGTTAAGGGAAGAATTCCACATAACGAATTTGTTTACGAAAGACAACGTAAGAATGGTATATAGCCATATCGACAGGATAATAACGGCAGGTTTAATGCCCGTTCGCCAAGTATTGAAGTTGGAAGCAGGCAAAGAACTAGCCGCCGATTATTTTTTACAACGCAGGGAAATGGGTTGTATCAACGTAGGCGGAAAAGGAATTATAACGGTAGACGGCAAAGAATACGAAATGAATCCGAGAGACGGAATATATATCGGAATGGGCAATAAAGAAATAACGTTTAAGAGTTGCGACGAAACTTCGCCTGCAAAATTCTACGTAAGTTCTTGCCCTGCGCATACAAGTTATCCTATCGTAAAAATAGACATAACAAAGGCGAAGAAAGTTCCTTGCGGAAGCGTAGAAGAATGTAATAAGAGAGTTATAAATCAATACATACATCCCGAAGTAATGAAAAGTTGTCAACTTTCTATGGGGTTAACGCAACTAGAAAGCGGTTCTAACTGGAATACGATGCCTTGCCATACGCACGATAGGAGAATGGAAGTGTATATGTATTTGGATATGGGTGAAAACGATATAGTGTTCCATATGATGGGCGAACCCAACGAAACCAGACATATTATTATGCATAACGAAGAAGCGGTAATATCTCCGTCGTGGTCGATTCACTCGGGCGTAGGTACTAAGGCGTATTCGTTTATATGGGCAATGTGCGGAGAAAACCAAGAATTTACCGATATGGACCATATAGAAAATAAAGATTTGTTATAAGGAGAAAGGAAATGGAAAACAAGTTTAGTTTAAAAGGCAAAGTAGCGCTTATAACGGGCGCAAGTTACGGAATAGGTTTTGCAATAGCAAAGGCGTATGCGGAAGCAGGCGCAACCATAGTTTTTAACAATATTAACCAAGAATCTGTTGATATGGGGCTTAGGTCGTACGAAGCCGAAGGCATAAAAGCGCACGGATACGTTTGCGACGTAACCGACGAAGAAGCGGTAAACGAATTCGTTAAAAAAGTAGAAAAAGAAGTCGGTGTAATAGATATTTTAGTAAACAACGCAGGTATTATAAAGCGTATACCTATGTGCGAAATGAGCGCAAAGGAATTCAGACAAGTAGTAGACGTAGACTTGAATGCTCCGTTTATCGTGTCGAAAGCGGTTATCCCTTCGATGATTAAAAAGGGTGGCGGAAAAATAATCAACATATGCTCGATGATGAGCGAACTCGGTAGAGAAACGGTATCGGCATACGCAGCCGCAAAAGGCGGATTGAAAATGCTTACCAAAAACATAGCGAGCGAATACGGCGAATACAACATACAATGCAACGGCATAGGACCCGGCTATATAGCAACGCCGCAAACCGCACCTTTAAGGGAAAGACAGCCTGACGGCAGCAGACACCCCTTCGATAGTTTTATCGTGGCAAAGACGCCTGCGGCAAGATGGGGTACGCCTGAAGATTTAGCAGGCCCTGCGGTATTCTTGGCAAGCGAAGCGTCGAATTTCGTAAACGGACATATTTTATACGTAGACGGCGGTATTTTGGCTTACATAGGAAAGCAACCCAAATAACTTAAGGAGAAAACGAATGAGTTACGAAGGCATTATTGCAAAAAACAAAGAATGGATAGACCAAACTTTTGCAAAGTTAGATAAAAAACTATCCAAAACGGCGGTAAAAAG
>CAZMOQ010000129.1:0-2205 GCA_964568155.1 uncultured Clostridia bacterium
TTTTTACTTAATTTTTATTTATTTTTTCAAATATACCGTAGATTGTCATATTTACCGTTGTATAATAAAGGTGTAAATAAAAAGGAGAGCAAAAATGAAACCTAAAACGGAAAAAATAGTAAAAACAATACTCGATATTATAAATTATCTTTTGACGTGGTATTTAATAAGTAGTTTTTTCAAAAAAAGGAAATAAAAAAACGATATTTTACCGAGTGAGATTGCAAGGTTTGTGGAAGAATTTTTAAATAGATTCTTCGTTCGTTCGCAGTGGCGAACGAACTCAAGAATGACAAGGTAAAAAAATATTTACAATCCCGTCATAGTGAGCAGGCTTGTGTAGTCACGCCTTTTGTCATACTGAGCAGGCGAGTGAAACGAGCCTGTCGAAGTATCTAAAAAGCAAATGCAATAGTAATGCAATTACGAATAAGGAACGCTGAGAGATTCTTCGTTTGCTTCGCAAACTTCAGAATGACGGCGTCGAAACACGCCTATAACCCAACAATTTGCCTAAATAGGCAAATTGTAAGGCGAAAAGGGCGGTTTCTCCTTTTTCACGTAAATCTTTTGCTTTGCAAAATCTTTCCGTGAAGTTATTAGATTCTTCGTATGTTCGCAACGGCGAACATACTCAAGAATGACAAGTGTATGAGGGATTCTTCGCTAACGCTCAAGAATGACAGCAAGAAGAACGCTCAAGAATGACAAAAAAATGGCTCAAATGGCTCAAAAGGACAAGAAAGAGAATATATAAGAAAGAAAATATAAAAATATATCAAACCGTTGAATAAGTTAAAATTTCCTTAATGACTTTGACAAGTTTGAATTTTCTTAAACTTTGGACAAGTTAAAATTTCTTGAATTATTTAGGGTTGTTTTTGTTTACCCGTTTAACGAATTCGTCGTGGCTTTTCATCGTGTCTAATAACGGCGAAGAAATCGGCGTGTTTTTTTTAACCGATTTTGTGTTTTCGGCATCGGTAGGATTGTTTTCCGTTTGTTTGGGTAATGAATTTAAAACGTCTTGCAGCGTAAGTTTTTCGCCGTTGCTTGCAGAAGATGCGTTGCTTAAAGTCGAAAGTAGTTTAAAAATACCGAATTTATCCAAAAAAACACCGCCTTAAAACATAAAAATATAAAAAAATGCGAGAAAATTATTGCATAAAAAATCAATTTAATATATAATAGATTAGTACACGTATTTTATTCGCATATAGTATTATACGCATAAAATATTGTAAATATGTCGGCTTTATTTAATGGCAATAGGAGTTTTAGAAATGAAAAATAAATTGCTTAAAATTATGCTTGCGCTTACGCTTGCGGTCGTTACCGTCGTATGCGCCGTTGCTTGCGGGGAAGGAAGTTGGAAGGCGAACGTTTCGCTTACTAATCCCGGTAAAGTAATCAAGAACG
Organism: uncultured Clostridia bacterium; assembly: GCA_964568155.1. Lineage (GTDB taxonomy): Bacteria > Bacillota > Clostridia > Christensenellales > Borkfalkiaceae > UMGS775. Next base: position 1,420 of record CAZMOQ010000129.1, read on the forward strand.
GCGGTTTCATAATCGAAACCGAAAATTACGTTTATTTTATTAACGGCGAAGAATCTTACACCGCTTCTAACAAATTAGGTACGCCCGTGAAAGGTGCGCTTATGGTAGTTAATAAGTCGGAACTTGCCGAAAACGAAAATAAACCCGAAACCGTAGTTTCAAAAGTTATTTCTTCGGGCGATTATTCCGCAGGTATCTATCTTTTCGGGGACAAGTTGTATTACGCAACCCCTTCTACGAAAAAGGATTCCAACGGAAACGTTGCTAACGATTATCTTGAATTTTGTTCTTCCGATTTAAGCGGCAAAACTAGGACCGAATATTTTTACGCAAGCGGAAATTCTACCGCTTACAGGTTTGCCGAAAAGAACGGGGAAGTTTTCATAATTTATTACGATAGTGAAACTTCTTCGATTATTTCTTACAGCACGAAATCGAATAAATCGCAAACCATAGTTGAAAACCCTGCTTCGTATAACTTTATGGATAACGACGCAATCGCAAGTACGGGCATCGCATTCATTTACACTGAAAGCGTAAAGAGCGATAAAACCGGCAATGAAGAAAAGTTTAACAAAGTGTTTGCATATTCCGTAGGCGAAGAAAGTGCGGTTGAAGTGCTTAGTGGTAAAAAAGAAAATCTTGACGATGTAACTTACGCAATAAGTTTTGTCGATGGCGAAACGGTATTCTTTACGGCAACGCCTGCAACCGATGAAGATTTTGCAAAAACTTACAGCGTAAACGTTAAAGATATCGCAGAAACTAGTAAACACAAACTTTATG
>CAZMOQ010000130.1:0-2201 GCA_964568155.1 uncultured Clostridia bacterium
TATGGACGGTCACGGTGCAGGCGTCGGCGGTTGTATAGTGGATTCAGGTAAGTTCGACTGGAAAAAATACGCCGATAAATATCCCGGTTTATGTACGCCCGACGACAGTTATCACGGTATAACTTATGTGGAAAAATTCGGCTTGGGCGGTGCGTTCATTACTAAGGCAACTGCTCAACTTATGAGAGATTTCGGTTCTATTCAATCCCCGCAAAACGCATTTTTGCTTAACTTAGGTCTTGAAAGTTTGCACGTAAGAATGAAAAAGCATTGCGAAAACGCTCAAAAAGTAGCCGAATTTTTAAGCAAAAACGAAAACGTTTCGTGGGTTAGATATTGCGGTTTGAAGGGCGATAAATATTACGAAATCGCACAAAAATATTTGCCAAACGGTTCTTGCGGCGTGGTTAGTTTCGGCGTTAACGGCGGAAGGGTTGCCGCTGAAAAGTTTATGAAGAACTTGAAGGTTGCCGCAATAGCAACTCACGTTGCCGATGCTAGAACGTGCTGTTTGCACCCTGCAAGCGCAACGCATAGGCAAATGACAGACGAAGAACTTGCAATGGCAGGTATTACGCCTGATTTGGTAAGATTTTCTTGCGGTATAGAAGACGCCGACGACCTTATAGCGGATGTAAAACAAGCGCTTGAATCCGCTTGCGGAGGAAATAAGTAAAATGCCGATAATTATACCTAAGGATATTCCTGCGTATAAGACTTTGCAAGACGAAAAAATCTTTGTTATCAGCGATAAAAGAGCGTCGAAACAAGATATAAGACCTATCGAAATCGCAATAGTAAATTTAATGCCCACTAAAATAGTTACCGAAACCCAACTTATGCGTTTGCTTTCAAATTCGCCTTTGCAAATAAACGTTACTTTGGTAAGTACGGAAACTTATACGGGTACGCACACTTCGCTTGAACATTTACAAAAATTTTATAAGTCTTTCAGCGAAATAAAATATAAAAAGTTCGACGGTATGATAGTTACGGGTGCGCCCGTTGAAACTATGAAATTTGAAGAAGTCAAATACTGGAACGAACTCGGCGAAATTTTCGACTTTGCAAAAACTAACGTAACCAGCACTATTTTTATTTGTTGGGGCGCTCAGGCGGCGTTGCATTACTATTACGGTATACAAAAAAAGTTGTTGCCGGAAAAACTTTTCGGGGTTTATAAACATAAAAAACTGGTTAAGTTCGAAAGTTTACTTAAAGGAATGGACGACGAATTTTTTATGCCTCATTCAAGGTATACCACTATCGACGTCGAAGACGTAAAAGCGGTAAAAGACTTGCAACTTTTGGCTTGTTCGGATAAGGCAGGGGCTTCTATAATAAAATCTAAAGGCGGAAAGTTCTTTTTCATTACGGGGCACGCCGAATACGATAGGGAAACTCTTAAAGCCGAATACGAACGGGATTTAAGCAAAGGTTTAAAAATATCCGAACCTGAAAATTATTTCAAAAACGGTTATAAAAACGGCAAAGGTGCAATAAATATGTGTTGGGCAAGTACGGCAAATCTTATATACGTAAACTGGCTTAATTATTACGTATATCAAATAACGCCGTTCAATTTAGATTAAAAAGGGGTTACGCCCTTTTTTACGGGCCGGTAGAAGATTCGACCGGAGGCGGAAAACGACGTAAGCATACGGCAGGCTCGGCTGCCTAAAAACGGAAAACTTAAATTTAAATGCAGATTCTAACGAATTAGCATACGCTGCTTAATTAAAGCGTTGTTCGTACCGGGTTACCTGTCGGCTAGGCTACGGGCATGATTTTTAGACAGGGAACGACCAACCCGTTTTGGTTGCGGCAGGTTGGTTGTATTTAGTAACTTACGCTTGGCAAGGTTTGTCCGTTGAAATTGCCAAGAAAAGATTAAAGACGGAATAAGTATGTAGAAAACGCATTTGAACCCTTCGACACACGAGGGCGGTACTCGTCCGGTCCACCATAAGATAAGTTTTTAACTCATTCGTTTATAATGAATGGATTTAAGAACTTATCTTTTTCTATTTGTAAAAAATATAAAATAATGTCGATTTTATAGCGGTATAAATAGTATAAGTCGTTTTTTATCGTTAAAATCGTCAGGAAAACAAAAAGAAAACGGATGTCAAAAAACATCCGTTTTATGGAGCTACTGGGCGGACTCGAACCGCCGACCTGCTGATTACGAATCAGCTGCT
>CAZMOQ010000131.1:0-2188 GCA_964568155.1 uncultured Clostridia bacterium
TCGACGATAATATCTATTGCAATAATGTTGCTTTGCGGATTTTTAATGACGAGAATAACGAAAAAGTTGAAACTGCCTAACGTTACGGCGTATATAATCACAGGTATACTTTTAGGTCCGTTTTGCTTTGACGTTATTCCCGAATCGATAATTTCAGGCTCGGAATTTTTAACCGATATTGCGCTCGCATTCATTGCGTTTTCTACGGGCGAATTTTTTAAATTTTCAAAATTAAAAAACAATGTCGGTAAAATAGTAACGATTACTCTATTCGAGTCTTTGCTTGCTTCGGTATTCGTTTTTATACTTACTTATTTTATTTTAAGATTGAATCTTGCGTTTTCCATAGTTATAGCCGCATTAGCGTCAGCAACGGCACCCGCTTCAACTATGATGACCATACGCCAAACGAAGGCAAAAGGCGATTTCGTAGACACGCTTTTACAAGTCGTTGCTTACGACGATATAGTTGCGTTGTTCGCTTACAGCATCGCAATTTCGGTTGCGGTTTCATCTTCGCTCGGCGGTGGTTTTAACGTTTGGGATATTATTATCCCCATACTTAAGAATATAGGCGTGTTCGCTTTAGGCGGTATTTTCGGATTTATAATGAAACTTTTTATGCAAAAACGTTCAACCGATAACCGCTTGATTATAGCCATTGCTTTGCTTTTTGCGTTTTGCGGAATTTGCGCCACAATCGACGTTTCTCCGCTACTCGGCTGTATGGCTATGGGAACGGTTTATATAAACGTAAACGACGACGAAAAGTTATTTAAGCAGTTAAACTATTTCAGCCCGCCTATTTTATTGCTGTTTTTCGTCCGTTCGGGTTTGTCATTCGATTTGAACGCTTTGGTTAAACCGTCGGGCGCAATAAACGGAATCCCACTTATCGTGATAGGCGTTTTATATTTTGCCGTAAGAATTTTAGGTAAATATTTGGGTGCGTATCTCGGCTGTTTGATAGCGAAAAAGCCCAAAGAAACGAAAAATTATTTAGGGCTTGCCCTGATTCCGCAAGCAGGCGTTGCAATAGGTCTTGCCACGATAGGTGCAAGAACGCTAGGCGGTGCAAACGGCAATGCTTTGCTTACAATTATTTTAGCGTCCAGCGTTCTATACGAATTGATAGGACCTGCCTGTGCAAAACTTGCGTTATACCTTTCAAAATCTTATTCCAACAAGTTGGAAGACGTAACGCTTGTAGACAGCGAAACGTCTGAAGGCAAACAAAAAACCGAAGTCGAAATATTGATAGAAAGAATACAAAAAATACAAGAAGAACTTAAAAAAGAAGAAATCACCGAAGAAGAACGAGCCTTTACCGAAGCGGCGGAAATTTTAACTTGATATTGTACCGCTATCGTAATTATTTGCCAACCGCAAATTACAACTGCACATTGAATTGCAAAGAAGTTTTATTAAAAGGAGAAAAATAATGGATGATATAATTGCAAATTTATTAGGCGAATGGTCAAAAAACTTGAATGTATACAGTGCTCTTTTCAGAATAATTTTGGCTGTAATTATTTCAGCAATCGTCGGCTGCGAACGGTCTACAAAAAGACATTCCGCAGGGCTTAGAACGTTTATTTTAGTATCTCTTTCGACTTCTCTTATAATGATTTTGGAAAGTTCGCTTTTTGCAAAAGAAGATTTAAAAATTTACGTTTTATCGTGTGCAGGAATAATCGGGGTTGCGGTTATAAGCGTGCGCTCCTTAATGGTAAGTTCAAGAAATCAAATAAAAGGGCTAACCACGTCCGTAGCGTTATGGGCTTGCGGAATTTTAGGTTTAACTTGCGGCGCAGGGCTTTACACCGTTACGCTTATCGGCTTTATTTTATTGCTTTCTTGCTTATCATTCTTTCCCGTTATAGAAAGATATTTACGCAACCGTTCCAACCACTTTGAAATTTATTTAGAACTTAAAAACGGAACGGATTTGAAAAATTTTGCGACCACTTTAAGAAGATTAGGTTTAAGAATAGACGAAATCGAAGCGAATAAAGCCTACAAAGGCACAGGGCTTAGCGTATATTCGGTTTCGCTATCGATAATCAGTCCCGAATTAAAAAAATACAAAACACACACCGAAATAATAGAAGCCCTAAGAACTTTAGATTTTGTCCACTATATAGAAGAATCTTGGCTATAAACCGCCAAGATTCTTTTGCTTTTTTAA
>CAZMOQ010000132.1:0-2184 GCA_964568155.1 uncultured Clostridia bacterium
AGCCTTTAAGCGAACCGAATTTTTCGCGCATAGTCAAAAAATCGAGAAGCGCTTGCGTAGGATGTTCGTTCATTCCGTCGCCGCCGTTTATAACGCCCGCTCTTACGTTTTTTGCAAGAAGGTGCGGTGCACCCGCCATAGGATGTCTTATTATAATAACGTCGTTTTTCATCGCGTCGAGAGTTTTACCCGTATCGATAAGAGTTTCGCCCTTTTGAACCGAACTCGACGACGCCGAAATATTTACCGTGCCCGCGCCGAGATATTTAGCCGCAAGTTCAAATGATACGCGCGTTCTCGTACTGTTTTCGTAGAAGAGCGTAGTAACCGTTCTGCCTTGTAAATGCGGCAGTTTTTTTAAGTTTTGCGTGAGAAGTTTTTTCATATTCACCGCAGTATCGAGAATAAGAGTTATATCTTCCGCAGTCGCGTCGTATAACCCCAACAAATCTTTACCAAGCATTTTTTACTCCTTTACGTTAATAATTTTTTATTGTAATTCGGAAATATACAAACCGTCTTCGCCGTCGATTTCCGTAAAAAGCAAATCCAAAAACTCGTTTTTAGACGTAGGAATATTTTTTCCTACAAAGTCTGCGCAAACGGGCATCTCTTTTCCGCCCCTGTCCGCAAAAACAAGAAGTTTAATACTTTCCGGTCTTCCTTTTTCAAAAAGCGCCTCGATGGCAGCCCTTACCGTTCTGCCCGTATTCAACACGTCGTCGCATAAAACCACGCTTTTTCCGTCGATTGAAAAACCGAACTCGTTTAAACTTGCCTCGGGCACAAAAAAGTCGCTTATCAAATCGTCGCGATACATACCTATATCGATACCCGAAGTAGGCAACTCGACGTCGTAAAAACGTTTTATCATATCGCGAATAATTTTCGCGATAAATTCACCCCTGCGCTTTATGCCTATCAGGCACAAATTATCTACGCCTTTATTCTTTTCGACTATCTCGTGCGAAAGTCTTGTAAGCGTTCGGCGTACCGCGGCGGCATCCATCAAAAGACGTTTTTCAGCCATTTTCAAACTCCTTTTTATAAAACAATATATTTTTTGTTTTTTTCGAAACAACAAAAAACGCCTGTGTACGAAAAATACACAGGCTCATTTTAAACCAAGAACAATAGAAAAATATTGAATCGAGTTCAAAACCAACTTTGCGGCATCTCGTACCTACGTTAAAGTCAAGTTTTACTCTTTAAGTATATCACAACACCGCAAAAATGTAAAGCGCATTGATTAATAAATTTGCACAAGTTTAAAATTCAATAAATCGCAAGACGCAAGGTGATATTCAACACCGTTTTTTTAACATTCGAACGGATATCCCCAACCGGCGTTGCCGTGAAGATGCCCGTAAACCACCTTGTCCACTTTATTTTCTTCGAAAAGCGAAGTAAAAAGATTATCTTCGCGCTTTGCGTTAAACGGAGGGAAATGCATAAGGCAAATCACTTTGTCGCATTCTTCTCTTTCTTTCGAAATAGCGTTAAACACAAGACGCAAACGTTCTGCCTCGCGCAAATATATTTTTTCGTTTTCTTTATTATACTCTTGACACCCCGGAACAATCCAACCGCGCGAACCGCCTATTATATAGTTTTCGATTTTTATGCAATCGTTTTGAATAAAATAAAAGGTATCGTCGGGTGCGCTACGTCTTAAAGTAGTTATGCCCGGCCACCAATAATCGTGATTGCCCTTTATAAACACTTTTTTACCGGGAAGCTCAGATATTATTTGTAAATCGAAAAGCCCGTCTTGAAAAGACATTGCCCAACTTATATCGCCCGAAATTAAAACGATATCGTCTTTTTCGACCTTTTCTAACCAATCGGCTTTAATTTTATCAAAGTGATTTATCCATTTTTCGCCGAACATATCCATCGCTTTATCTTGACGTCCCGAAAGATGCAAATCGCTTATAGCAAAAACTCTCATTGTAAAACTCCTTATGTTACGATGAGTATTTTACCATAAACTTGAAGAATTTAAAAGCGTTTTCGTAGAATTTTCTTTGTTTTGTTCATCGTTTTTGCAATTTACGTAATCTTCTATATCGCACAACGCAAAAGTTTCTTCGCAACGCGCGCATAAAGTTTTTCCTAACGGAACGCTGCATCCGCAAACGCGGCATATCTTGTTATTTTTATCGTAAATCATAAAACCACCTT
>CAZMOQ010000133.1:0-2164 GCA_964568155.1 uncultured Clostridia bacterium
ATAACTAATATCGTTTTAGAAGCGAAACTTTGCAAAAGACCAAAAATTGACGAATTCGGCAATTATCAAAAAAGGCTTGGAATTTCTATTACTAGTATCGTGTTAAACGCAATTATGTTCTTTCTTTTTTTGGAAGTGCCTTTTTATTCAGTGCCGTATTTTGTAGTTGTGGTTTTAGGCATAATTTCGGTTTGTATGAAGCACCCCGTGTCGCAACCCGTTCGCATAAACGAACCTTCCGTAGACGATAGAACCGCCGAACTCAATAGAATGAAGAACGCAGGTTTTATTACGGAAAACGAGTATGAAACGGCTATGCAACGAATAAAAGAAACCGAAGAAAAATCTAAAAAACAAGTCGATTTAACCGATAAACTTGCGGAACTTAAAAAGTGCAGGGATATGGGACTTATCACCGAAGAACAGTACGTTGAAAGCGTAAATAAATTGCTTGAAAAAACTTACGAAGATAAAATTGACTGAATAAATTAAGTAGCATAAAACGGACCTACTTGCATATATTGAATTAAAAGACAAAAAAGGAGAATAACTATGTCGTTTTTTTGTAATTTTAAATCAGATAAATGTCCCGGTCCGATAAACGGTAATCCGCTTAACGGTTTGTGCGAAAAGGTTTGCGTGCAGGTGAAGAAGGTATTCGACGCTTGTATGCGGCAGACTCAGGAAACGGGTATCGTTCTTAATATAGATAGTCTTACTCCGTCCTCGCCTACATACCCGCTTACCTTCGTAAGCGCAAAAAGTTCAACGTCTACGGGCGAAATTTCCAACCTTTTGGTTGCGCCGCTCCCCGAAAGAGAAGGTGCCGCAAGGGTAAGGGCGGATATTACCGTGCCCGTATCGGTCGCATATACCGACGCAAACGGTAACGAAGGCGTTGCGGCTTCTAAGATAACCGTTTCGCAAGACGTAATATTAAACGTGCCTTCGCCTAGCATCATACCGTATGAAATAGAAGCGGTTGTGTCCGCCGTTTCTACTAAAGGTACGTATACCGCCGAAAACGAGTTTACAATCGACGCTTGCGTTACGGTAATACTCAAAGTGGTTATGGACGTCGTACTGTTAGTGCCGTCTTACGGATATTCTGCAATACCGCCGTGTCAGGAATATACACAAGAAGTCTGCGCAGGATTTTTTGAATTACCCGTGTATCCGCAGTAAAGTAAACTAAAAGCGTTGCAATTAGCCGTTGCAACGCTTTTTTATTTTTCGGCTTGATAATCGTTTGTTTTTTATTTGCGTTTGTGATACAATTATAAAAAAAGTTTTTAAGGGTTTATATGAAGTTTTTTGCTATAAGCGATTTGCATATTTCTACTACGCAGGACAAGCCTATGGATATATTCGGCTCGGCTTGGGTGGGGTATTTGGACGCTATTGCGAAAGACTGGAAAGAAAAGGTCTCGGACGACGACGTAGTTATTATCGGCGGGGATATAAGTTGGGCAATGACTCTTGAAAACGCTTTGAAGGACCTTGAAGTTATAAGATATTTACCCGGTAAAAAAGTTCTTATACGGGGCAACCACGACTACTGGTGGCACGGCGTCGGAAAAATACGTGCGGCTTTGCCCGAAAACTTTTTCGTTTTGCAAAACGATTGCGTAAAATTCGGCAATACTGTTATATGCGGTTCAAGGGCTTGGGCTGTTCCGGGCGCACCCGATTTTAACGAGCGTGACGAAAAGATTTATTTAAGGGAAGTCGAGCGTTTGCGCCTTTCGTTTTTTAACGTAAAGAAAATGCGTAACGAAGACGATAAACTTATAGCGGTCGTGCATTATCCGCCCTTTAACGCTCGGCGTGAAAATTCTCTTTTTACCGATATGTTCGAAGAAAACGGCGTCGACGCCGTAGTTTACGGGCATCTTCACGGAAAAGATTCCAGATGTGATAAAATCATTACCAAAAACGGAATAAAATATTATCTTACTTCCTGTGATTTGGTAGGAAATAAATTAACGGAGATTGTATTGTAATGGAAGAACAAATGCAAACGGCAGAAACGGTAAGCGAAAGCAATGCCGTAAAAGAAAGCAAAGTAAAGGCGTATTTTAAGGCGCTTCCGAAACGTTATTTTATAGATGCGTTTTCGGGGATGGCTCAAGGGCTTTTCGTAACGCTTATCGCAGGCACTATT
>CAZMOQ010000134.1:0-2153 GCA_964568155.1 uncultured Clostridia bacterium
AGGGTTACGATTTTCGACGGCGGCGTAAAGGAAGATAAAGTAATCGAAAAGCCGCCAAAAACCGAAGTAAAAGAACTTGTCGAAGAGAAAAAAGACAAAAAGAAATCGCTGAAAGACACGCTTTACATCGGATTTTTGAATTATAAAAGTCGTCCGAAGTTTACGGGAATGATGAGCTTTGCGCTTATAGTATGCGCGGTGACGCTGTTTGTCGTATTGTCGGTATTCGGCAGTTCGCTTATAAAACCTATTACAGACACTATCGATAGCATAGGTATAAGCGGCAAGGTAATCATATCGAGCGAAAAAGGAAGTTTTACCGAAGATGAACTTGACGAAGCGGCGGAAAAAACGGGCGCTGGCTTTTATTTGTTCGATAAAGATTTTTCGGAATTTACCGTAAATATCCCCAAGAAAAGCGGAATGCTTACGTCTTATACCGTTACCTGCCTGTATGCACCGTATAAGTACAATCTCAAAAAAGGCAATGCCGTTTTGGTGCTTCCGAAGTCCGCCGAGAAGGATAAAAACGCTATCGTCGAAACGTTTGTAAACGCAAACGCAGGAATCCAAAACATAACGATAAAAACTACCCTTTCGGATAATAGGGTTTTATTGTATCTTTCGCATAGCGACGTTACGGAAAACGGCGTAAAAATAAAAGCGATAAACACGAATATGAAACTCGGCGAAACGAACGTTACCGTTTATGCTTTTGAAAAGTCGGACGAGATCGAGAGCGGAAAAATAGAACTCGTAAATTCCAATACCTATCAGGCGACGAAATATTCGGCGGTATTTTCCGTCAAGTCCAACAAGTCTTACGAGGTGGTAAACGACAGTCAAACGGACGAAACGAAAGGCGGTCGTTTGATTGTGCGAATGAACGAAGAAGATTATACGGAAATATTCGAAACGAAGGAAACTTCGCCGAGTCAGTCTGTTTTGTATTTTGCCGATGATAAAACCGCAGAAAATTATTTGAATAATCTGCCCGAAGGCGTAATGGGGATGCTTTCCGCAAGCGAAATATACGTGACGAATGCGGGCGACATATATACGATGAACGTCGTTTATTACGTTGCGTTGATAGCCGTATGTTTATTGTTCGGAGCGCTTATTTCGGTGATATTCTCAAGAAGCGTAAACGTGTTCAAAACCGATTTTGCCGTGTATAGAACGCTTGGCATTTCGAGCAAGATTTCTTCTTGTTCGTTGTACGTGCAAATGGCGCTTATATTCTTGCCGACGATTATTTTATTGCCGCTTGTAAGTTTAATTGCGGCGATTATTCCGGGCGGAGGAATAACGTTTATTTCGGCAGGCAACTATTTCTTTATTGAAATTATGCTTCTTCTTATCGTTGAATTCGTAGCGTTCGGTTTCAATCGTACTATAAACGGTCAGTCTATAAGAAAGTCTTTAAGAAGGGGGAGCAAGGGCTGATATGTCGAAGATAAAAGTAGAAAACATAGTAAAAACTTTTAATAAACATTCGAGAAATGCAAACAAAGTATTGAAAGGCGTGTCATTCGAACTTCCCGAAAAAGGTTTGGTTTGTATATTCGGTAAGTCGGGTAGCGGAAAAACCACTCTTCTTAATATTATCGGCGGGCTTGAAAAAGCCGATGGCGGAAAGGTGTTTATAGACGGCGAAGAAACTCGCGGTAAAACCGACAAGATAAGAAATGCGAAAATAGGATTTATTTTTCAGAATTACTATCTCGAAAAAGGCTATCGCGTGTCGGAAATTCTCCGTAATCAGATGATTATTGCGGGATTTAAGGACGAAAAAGAAATTGCGAGAAGAACGGAAGCAGCGTTGCAACTTGTCGATATGGAACGCTTCAAAAACAAACAAGGCGACGCGCTTTCGGGCGGTCAACAGCAAAGAGTTGCGATTGCAAGGGCGATCGTAAAGGGTAGCGATATTATTCTTGCCGACGAGCCTACGGGCAATCTCGACGCAGAAAACACGATGAAAGTTATGGATATTTTGAAAGAAATATCTAAAACGCAACTTGTTGTAATAGTTACGCACGAAGTATCGCTTATAAAAAAATATGCCGACAGTCATATAAAAATCGTTGACGGGGAGCTGGTAAAGGGCGGAGAGATTGAAGAAACCGAGCTTGCTCCCGACACGTACGACA
>CAZMOQ010000135.1:0-2104 GCA_964568155.1 uncultured Clostridia bacterium
GACAACACGTAATCATGATAATCTGCTTTTGAAACTATGCCGTGTTGACGGGCGGATTCCCCTATAATTTCCCCGACGGTAAGTCTCGGAGACAAACTTGCGTAAGGGTCTTGGAATATCATTTGCATTTGCGGACGAATTTTATCGAATTCCCTATTAGAATAATCTGAAATTTTTTCGCCCTTAAAGTAAACTTCGCCGCTAGTGATATCGAATAAGCGCAAAATCGCCCTGCCCATAGTGCTTTTGCCGCAACCGCTTTCGCCGACGATACCTAACGTAGTACCCTTTTTTACCTTAAACGAAATATTATCGACAGCCTTTAAAAACGCATTAGGACGGCCGAAGAAATCAGTACCCACTACGAAGTGTTTGCTTAAATTTTTAACTTCTAAAAGCGTATTCGTATCATTCATTTACGTTCTCCTTTTCGCCGTCTTGCTCGTAAAGATAGCAAGAAACGCTATGCGTATCCGAAACTTTTATGAGTTTGGGGTACTCTCCCGAACATTTTTTAACGCACTTTTCGCATCTATCCCTGAAATAGCAGTAATCGGGCATATTTATGGGGTTAGGAACAAAGCCCGGTATGCAATACAATTTATCGGTTTCCTGGTCAACCGTCGGTTTGCTTTTTTGTAAGCCTATCGTGTACGGGTGTAAAGGTCTGTCGAAAATATCTTCCGCAGTACCCATTTCAATAACTTTGCCCGCATACATAACGACAACGTAATCCGCCATTTCGGCAACCACACCCAAATCGTGCGTGATAAGCATAATCGAACCGTTGATTTTACCCTTAATTTCCCTTAACAAATCAAGAATTTGTGCCTGAATGGTAACGTCAAGCGCAGTGGTAGGCTCGTCCGCAACGATAAGTTTGGGGTTACACAAAAGCGCAATGGCAATCATAACCCTTTGGCGCATACCGCCTGAAAGTTCGTGCGGATATTTGTGATAAACGCCTTCGGGGTCGGCTATTCCGACCAGTTTAAGCATTTCTATGCTTCTTTCTTTTGCCTGTTGTTTGGAAATTCCTTCGATATGCAAAAGCCCTACTTCGTCAAGTTGGTTGCCTATCGTGAACACGGGGTTTAACGAAGTCATAGGTTCTTGGAAAATCATAGCGATTTCCCTGCCCCTGATTTGACGAATGGCTTCGGAATTCATTTTTGCAATATCAACCACTCGGCTTTCCATTTCATACGTGTTACCGCCGAGAGAATTCTTCTTTATAACAGGTTTGCCCTTTTCGTCACGAAGGATTATAATATTTCCGTTTTCGTCTTCGGTAGTTTCGTAAACGGGAATTTTTCTGCCTTTTTCGTCCCGTTTAAACATTTCGGACTTAAAACGGATAGAACCGCTTACTATTTGTCCGCTGGGCGCTTGCACTAACTGCATAAGCGAAAGCGAAGTTACGCTTTTACCGCAACCGCTTTCCCCTACTACGCCGACCGTAGAACCTGCAGGGATAGAAAAAGTAACCCCGTTTACGGCTTTAACCGTGCCTGCGTCCGAAAAGAAATAAGTGTGCAAATCGTCAAACTCGACGATATTTCTATCGTCCTTCATTTCGGTGGTGTAATCTTCCACCTTAAGTTTGCGTTTTTTACGCTTTTCGTAATAATTTATAGCGGCAAGGTTTTCCTTAGCGATTTTTCTCGATTCCGAACGAGAAATATAATGTTTTTTATCATTTGCCATTTGATTACCTCTTCATTTTCGGGTCGAATGCGTCCCTAAGCCCGTCGCCGACGAAGTTAAACGCAAGTATCGCAAGAGTGATACATATGCCTGCGCCCAACCATAAATTTGGATAATATTGTAAATATGTTGAATTTTTTGCAAAGTTAATAAGGTTACCCCAAGTAGGCGTGTTTGCAGGTGCGCCTATGCCTAAGTAACCGAGCGTTGCTTCGGTAAGTATTATACTGCCGAGTCCAAGCGTCATAGAAACTATAAGTTGCGGAATAACGTTCGGCATCAAGTGCTTGAATATTTTTGAAGTAGTTGAAAGCCCCGAACATTTTGCCGCAAGCATAAATTCCTGCTCTCTAAGCGAAAGTATTTGCCCCCTTACAAGCCTTGCCGTTCCCGTCCA
>CAZMOQ010000136.1:0-2016 GCA_964568155.1 uncultured Clostridia bacterium
AGCCTGTCGAAGTATCTAAGAAGTAAATGTAATAGTAATGCAATTACGAATAAGGAACGCCGAGAGATTCTTCGTTTGCTTCGCAAACTTCAGAATGACATAACACCTTGTCATACTGAGCCTGCCGTAGGTAGGCGAAGTATCTAAAATAGATTCTTCGTTCGCAGTGGCAAACTCAGAATGACTGTGGAAAGTAGATTCTTCGCTATGCTCAGAATTACAGGTGGGAATGTCATAATGCAGGTAGTGAAATGCCGTCCCTTTGTCATACTGAGCAGGTTTGCAAGGACTGTTGTTCCACTGTGTCATACTGAGCAGGCGAGCGTAGCGAACCTGTCGAAGTATCTAAGAATTAAAGTTGTGTCCTTGATGCAAAATCGAGCGGTGAAAAAATAATTAAAAAATTTTTTATTTAATTGCAACAAAAAGCGTTTGTCGATTGTTTAATAAGCGAGAAAAACAAAAAAGGAGAATTTCTTGTTATGAAGAAAATTAAAAAACTAGTATCTTTGTTGTGTGCCGCAGTTACCTGCGTATCTTTGGTATCGTTTGCAGGTTGCGATTCCAAGTCGGGCGAAGCCGATAAGGTAATGACGCTTTCGCTTAACCCTGAAGTTGAGTTTATTCTTGACGGAAACGATAAGGTTATAAGCGTAAACGCATTGAACGAAGAAGGCAACCTTATCATTACCGCAACCGCTTTTAAGGATATCGAAGGTAAAGACGCTGCAACGGCAGCAAAACTCTTTTTGCAAGTGTCTAACGAATCGGGCTTTTTAGTAAAAGGCGATGCAAAGTACGGCGAAAACGAAATTGAAATTTCCATTTCGGGCGAAAGCGTGCAAAAACTTTACGATAAGGTTAAAGAAAACGCTAAAAAATATTTAGACGAAGAAAAAATTTCGGCAAAAATCGACGAACTTGAAAAGATTACGAAAGAAGAATTAGAAGAACTTGTTGCTGAATGTGCGCCGTATTTGGAAAAAGCGGAAATAAAAGCAATGGAATACAAAGAACTTTTAAAAGAACTTGCTGATTCCAGAAAAGAAACCGCTGAATATTATTCGCAAGAACTTAAAAATGCGTACTATCAAGCAAAAGCGTTCGCTTTGGAAAAAGCCGAACTCGAAACATTAAAAAATAAAGCAAATGATGTCTTTCAAATTGCAATTAGTGCTGAAAACAAACTTTATTTTGGTGCCGTTAATGTAATAGAACAAACTCGTTTAGAAGTACTTGTAAACGAAGATAGTTTGTATCAAAAAGCACTTCAATCCTTTATGAAAAAGAAAACGGAATTTTTGAACTATAGAAATTATATCGCAAGTTTAGAGCAAACCGAAGTAACTGAAGAACAACTTGCAAGATTAGATGAAATAAAAAATGCTTTGGATAATGCTGAAAACGCTTTGATTCAAGCAGGTAAAGATGCAAATGCTGTTCTTGATGGACTAAAAGCAGGTGTTGAGTCGGCTTATAAAGCAGCAATTGATTTAATAGAAACTGCATCTATTAAAGTAAACGATTATTTGGGTGAAATTTCAAATGCGCAAAAAACTGCCATAAACGATTTTACTACGGAGTTTGAAAATAATTTTGCTACGTTCAAAACTAACGCAACGAAGTCTTGGAATGATATGAGAAATAATTTGAAAGAAGGCTACAAAGCGGAATAGTTTACATTGCAAATGCTAAATTAAAAAGATAGAAACCTTTTTGTCAAGTGTGTGAAAGAGAAAAGCCAACGGAAATAAAGTTGATAACTTTAAGTTCGTCGGCTTTTTTCTTTTGTAAAATTTTATTACCGTATAAAGCGTTTTTAAGTATTTGTACTTGCTTGTATAAAAAAATTGTGATACAATATTTCTCGGTTAATTAGATTCTTTGTTCGCAGTGGCGAACTCAAAAATGACAGTGGAAAGTAGATTCTTCGCTACGCTCAGAATGACAGGAAACGCAAAGAGATTCTTCGTTTGCTTCGCAAACTTCAGAATGACGGCGTCGAAACACGCCAAA
>CAZMOQ010000137.1:0-2000 GCA_964568155.1 uncultured Clostridia bacterium
TAAGTAGCCTCCCAACTGGATTCCAAAGAGTTCCAGTCGCTGGTTGCTTCTTCTTTGAAAAGTTCTTTTACCCTTGCAAGGTCTTTTTGTCCTTGTTCGTCTAACGATTTATTATCCGTAGACCAGTTCTTTAATGCTTCGATTCTAGTATTTGCTTTGCTGTAATACTCATCTTCGCTAAATTTATCGTCGTCGGTTAAACTTGGGTCTTGCGCTTTGTATGCGGTTAAACCTTTAATATCCGTAGAATAAATGGTAGAAGAACCCGTATAAGCAGGGTCAAGATATACGTACAAACTAAAAAGCACGTCCTTTATTGTAAGGTCAACGCCGTCGCTGAACTTCATACCCTTTTTGATAACGAACTCATACAAAGTGCTGCCTTCGGTATCGCCCTTAGTAATAACGCTGCCGTTTTTATCTTTATAAGTAATTTTATAATCCAACGCAACGGACGGCCAGTCGTCGCCGCAAACGGCTTTGCCGTTTGAATCTATCGATATCATAGACGCCTGAGTCATACCTGCGATTTCGCTATCCACTTGCGACGTAGCGAAAAACGGGTTAAAGTTTGTATCGGGCGTGGATATGGCAAGTTTAAGCGGACGGGTTTCGGTATCGTTTTTTGAACTTCCGCCGCAAGCCGTTACGCTTAACGCCATCGATGCGCCCAAGATTAAGCAAATAATTCTTTTTAATGCTTTCATTTTGTTCTCCTTTTATCCTAATTATTATTTATAACAAGTTCTGCGTTTTCAACCATCATCTCTGTAAATTTTTTAAGGAATTCAGCGTCGGTCTCATAACCGCCGAACAAGAAATTATTTTTACTATATACATTATCGTTTTTCGGTATATTATTTATCGGTCTATCTTGTTTATTCGTTATACTTAACTTTAAATTTTTTATTTTTACGTTTTGTAATGCCGACGAAGGAACGTTTTCTTCCACATCTTCAAACAATGCATAAAGGTTAGTAAAATCTCCCTTAACCGTGTAAGTTACGTCTATTCCGTCAAGCGTTAAGTCGGTTATACTTGCCGTAGAACACAACTTACCCAAAGCACTGACTTTACCACCGTTACCGATAGACTCTTGGCTACTAAACGCAATATTGCTGATTGTATATCCGTTGCCTTTTATAGTACCTTTGAAATTAGTCGTTGTCTGGCAAACAAGTTTTTCGCCTTTATCGGTTAAGCAATCTATATTGTCTAATAAATAATACTTATTGTTTTCAGTATTAAGGCTTCTAAACATTTTCCTTACGTCGGACGCATTGCGGACGAAAGTCCATAAACCGTCTATATACTTTGCATAAAGTTTTACGTTTTCTCCGTCGTCGGGCTTTGAAATTTTACCTGCCTTTTGGGTACATTCGGCGTCGGTATAAATTTGCAAACAAGTTGCGTTTGTACTTACAAGCGGTGTTTTGGACGAAAAGTCTATCGATTCGAACCTGCCGAAGTTTTGCGTTGCGATAAGTTCGCCGTTATTGAAAGACTTTTCAACTTCGTTACCGTCCTTATCCTTTTCGGTATATTTTACAGGCATATCGCTTACCAAATAGATTTCGATTTTTACGTCTTCTTTCCACTTAGCAACAAGATAAACGCTTTTGTTTTTTTCGACCGACAAAGGAAATTCCGCTTTTACGTCTGTAGCAACGGGGATTGTTTTTGCTTCGTCAGCCCAAACAACTTCTCCCGATTCGTCAAGTTTTGCGTAATACCAACCTTCGATAATATAGTCCGTTCTTTTTACCGTAATTTTTTCGGTTTCTTCGGTAATATCGGGCGCATACGACGTTGTTGCACCGTCGGGATAAGACAACCCCAACCACTTTTTAGATACCGACGAAGAAGAATCGAAAGTTCCGCCGTTTGCGTAATAATACACGTCGGACTGTATTTCGTTTTCCTTTCGATAGTCTTCAAAACTCATTTCGCCGATACAAGCGGTAAACGCAAACGCACAAAATACCGTCGTAATCAATAAT
>CAZMOQ010000138.1:0-1936 GCA_964568155.1 uncultured Clostridia bacterium
TTTTTCCTTTAAAGTCGAAATAAGTTCAAGCGTAAGTTCTTCAAAATCGAGTATGTCATCGTTTATACTGCCTATAAAAGCCAAATATTTTGCAAGAGTTTGGTCGTCGAAACTCGGCGGCATCGTGCCCGGCGTATCTAAAAGTTCAAGGTCGTAAAGCCTTATCCACTGCTTACCCCTGGTTACGCCTGCTTTATCTCCCGTAACCGCTTTCTTTTCGCCTGCAAATGTGTTTATAAGCGTTGATTTACCCGTATTAGGTATGCCCGAAATCATAACTCGCATAGGCTTAAAAATGCCTTTTTGCTTATTTTTTTCAAGTTTATCGGCAAGCACAACGGTAAGTTCTTTATATAATTTCGCAACCGATTTTTTATCGAGCGCATTCACTGCGACTGCGGTTTTGCCTTGACTTTTAAAGTCCGCAATTACCCTTTTTAAATCGCTTTCCTTAACCAAATCGCACTTATTTACGGCATAAATTACGGGTTTTACACCGAAAAGTTTTTCTATTTTTCTATTTACGCAAGCGTAAGGTGCTCTCGCATCGAGAACGATAATGCCTGCGTCCACCAAGCGAACACATTCTTCCATCATTCGCATTGCTTTGGTCATATGACCGGGAAACCACTGTATATGCATTTGTTTTACTCCTTGTCAAGCAAATCGGGGCGTAATTTTTTAGTCAGTTCCACCGACTTTTCGTACCGCCATTTATCGACCTTTGCGTGGTCGCCCGAAACCAAAACTTCAGGCACGCTAAGTCCCATAAATTCCTGCGGACGGGTGTACTGCGGATATTCCAAAAGACCGCCCGTAAAACTTTCATCTTTAAGCGAATCCCCGTTTAAAACGCCGTCGATAAACCTTGCAACGCAATCGGTTATAACCATTGCAGGCAACTCTCCGCCCGTAAGAACAAAATCCCCGATTGAAACTTCTTCGTCTATAAAGAGTTGTAAAACCCTTTCGTCAACGCCTTCGTAATGACCGCATAAAATCAAAAGCCACTGCTTTTCCGCATAACTTTTACCGACGCTTTGGTTAAAAATTTTGCCTTTGGGCGAAGTGTAAATTCTATGCGCTTTATGGTCGGGGTCTATTGCCGTGATAGCGTCGGCTATCGGTTGCGGCAGCATAACCATTCCCGCACCGCCGCCGAAAGGATAATCGTCACACTTTTTGTGTTTATCTTTTGAATAATCCCTGATATTTATTATATTTATTTGCAACTTATCGTCCTTAACCGCCCTGCCGATTATGCTTTCTTGTAGCGGCGTAAACATTTCGGGGAAAAGCGTTAAAATATCAATCCTCATACACGGAAACCTCGCCGAAACGCTTTTCTTTTACGGTTACTATTTTATTTTCGATATCTATCGAAACAAGCAAGTCTTTAAGCAGCGGAAACATAACGGTTTTTCCGCTATCGGTAATTGCAGTGTAAACGTCGGCATAACTTTTTGTGGATATGTCGGTTATTTTTCCGAGGACTTTACCCGTATCGGTAACAAGCGAAGAACCGATAACGTCAACGATGTAATATTTGCCGTCGTCGAGCGGTGCACCGTCTTCCCTGTCTACTTGAATAAATTTGCCCCTTAAAAGTTCGGCGGCGTTTCTATCCGCAATGCCTTTAAGCCAAATTATAACGGCATCGGGCGCAACCGAAGTTTTAAGCGCTTGATACTCAACGCCGTCGATATAAACTTTTTTAAGCGATTTAAAACGTTTTACATTGTCGGTATACGGTTTTACCTTGACCGAACCCGTTATCCCTTGCGGTTTCAAAATTTCGCCTATAGTAAGTCTTTGTTCCATAATATATCCCTTTTAGAGTTTTTAAGTTGTTTTTGTTGTTTTGTTTGTAAATATTCTTCTGTCATTCTGAGCGTTAGCGAAGAATCTACTTCTTTCCCCTGTCATTCTGAGTTCG
>CAZMOQ010000139.1:0-1880 GCA_964568155.1 uncultured Clostridia bacterium
CCTTATTAGAAGAAAAGAACAAAAACCTGCTTATGCAATGACTTTTACTTTGCTTTTAACCAGCGAAGGCAAAAAAATGGGTAAAACGGCGAAAGGTGCGTTGTGGCTTGACGAAAACAAAACCACGCCTTACGAATTTTATCAATATTTCCGTAACGTAGAAGACGTAAAAGTAAACGAATGTATGCGACTTTTAACCTTTATGGAAATGGACGAAATAAACGAACTTACAAAATACAACGACGAAAGAATGAATATAGCGAAAGAACGTCTTGCATACGAAGTTACGAAACTCGTTCACGGCGAAGAAAAAGCCGAAGCGGCTCGTAAACAAGCAAAGGCGGCTTTCGGTAACGGCAGTGTTGAAGATATGCCTTCGGTTGAAATTTCTTCCGAACTTGCCACCGTTGCGGACGTTTTGGTTGCCGCAGGCGTAACAAAATCGAAGGGCGAAGCGAAAAGACTTATAGAAGGCGGCGGAGTAAGCGTTGACGAAGATAAGGTTTCGGACCCGTTTGCGCCGATTCCCGATAAATCGGAATTTATTTTGCACAAAGGCAAAAAAGTTCATATAAAAATTATCGTTAAATGAAAAGTTATTTTTCGGTAGTGGGCGAGTATGAATGTGAGTACGTGATAGAGCGTTCTAAATTCATAACTTACGTAAAAAGCGTTGAAAACGAGGACGACGCAAAAAATTTCGTTGCGGCGATAAAAAAGAAAAATTCTCTTGCAACGCATAACTGTTACGCTTACGTTGCGGACGAGGACGGTTTAATAAGGAAATTTTCCGACGACGGCGAACCTCAGGGCACGGCAGGTATGCCTATGTTAGAAGTTTTGAAAAACCGTAATTTAAGAAAAACCGCAGTAGTCGTAACAAGGTATTTCGGCGGTATAAAGTTGGGTGCAGGCGGTTTGGTCAGGGCGTACAGCAAGGCGGTTTGCGACGGCATAGACGGCGCAAAAGTTGCGGAATTTATCCTTGCGGTAAAATTAAAAATCACGATAGAGTACGACGGGTATTCAAAGTTCCTTAAGTTTAACGAATCCCGCAAAGTTGCCGTTGTCGATACCGAGTTCGACAGCAACGTTACCGTTTTTTTAAGCGTGCCCGAATTCGACGCCGAAAAATATTCAAACGATTTGAAAGATTATTTTAACGGAAAAGTTAGCGTTGACGTAGTTTGCAAGCAATATTTTCCTTTTTAGAATGGTGTAAAATGAGTGTTATAACCGCCCTTACGCCGCAGGTAAAGGATAAAAACAGAATTAACGTTTATATCGACGGTGAATTCGTCTGCGGTTTGCAGTTGGAAACTGCGATAAAATATAAGTTAAAAACAGGCGTTTCTTTGACAAAGGAACGCCTTTCTGAAATTGAATTCGAAAGCGAAAAAATACGTGCGTTGGAAAAAGCGACTTCGTATATTTCAAAATCGATGAAAACCGAAAAACAATTAAAAGATTATTTATCGGGGAAAGGGTACGGAGAACAGGTGGTAGGTTACGCAATATCGAAACTTGCCGAATACGGTTACGTTGACGATTTTTCTTACGCTACCGCTTATATCCGTACTTACGGCAATAAAAAGGGAGAACGACTTTTGCGTTTCGAATTAAAAACAAAAGGCGTTTCCGACGAAGATATATCTAAAGCGTTCGCTATGGCGAACCAAAACGAAAACGCCGTGTTTGCCGTTGCCGAAAAGTATATGGCTAGAAAGGAAATTACTAAGGAAAACCTTGCAAAATTATATAAACATTTGATAGGTAAAGGCTTTAATTACGATGAAGTAAGCGAAGCGGTAAACAAGTATAAGGGTGATTGAGTTATGCAAAGAATATTGACCGTAGAACAAATGCAAAACGCCGATAAA
>CAZMOQ010000140.1:0-1867 GCA_964568155.1 uncultured Clostridia bacterium
TACTTCGACAGGCTGCGCAGCAGCCTGCTCAGTATGACGGCGTAGAAACGCAACTTTTTGTCAGCGGTTTGGTGGTAGGCAAACCGCAAGACTTTAAAGTTGATTTCTCCTTTTTCACGAAAATCTTTTTTCAACGGTATCAATTATTGCCTTTTTATTTTTATAAAACGATAAAAATTGCAATAAAAACGGCAACAAGTGCAATAAATGTTATAAAATTTTATGCTATACTATAATTAGTTAAAAACAACAAATATAATTCAAACGGAGGAATATGTATGAAGAAAAAATTTTTTGTTTGTTTTACTGCGATTATAGTCGTTCTTTCTTGTATGCTTGCGGCTGCTTGCCAAAGCGATAACTACGGCACTTTAACGGTAGATAACGTTTCCGTTATAACGGGCGAAGATTCGATAATATCTTACCGCTTTTCGATACCTGAACGTGCGGAAGAAATTACGTATTTGTTTGACGGCAACTATATCGAAATAAAAGACGGTAAAGTAAAAGCGCTTGTCGGTGATAAAACAATCACCGTTACCGCTAAAACAAAACATCACGAAGCCACGTTTACCGTTACTACGTATTCGGTTGACTTGGGAACTATGTCGATAGACGACCTTTACGCTTGGGTGGATTATCCCGCTTCCGAAATCGATATTTCTTTCGAATACCCCGAATACGAAGAAGAACTGGTATATTCTTACGACCAAACGAAATTGCAAATAGACGCCGCTAAAAAAACGGTAAAAGCACTCAGCGCAGGCGACTTTGAAGTTACCGCAACCCGTATTTCGGATGGGTTCAACACTACTTTTACGGTACATGCAGAAACGGTTAATCGCAATTCGGAATACTTTAACGTTTCTAGTTATGAAAAAAATATCGAAAATTGCAAAAAGATATGGGATAATAAAGGGAAAAACGGTTCTACAACGCTATTTATAGGCGATTCTTTCTTTGGCGGCGGATGTTGGAGCGATAGCAGTTTTTACGACGATTGCTATAAATGTAAAGACGCTGTTCGTTCGGGAATAGGCGGTACGACCTCTTGCGACTGGGAAATTTTTGCCGACACTTTTTTAAAAGACATAAGCCCTAAAAACATAGTAATGCACGTAGGCACCAACAACGTTCACAACGACCAAATGACAGCCGACCAACTCTTTAAGGCTTTACAAAGAATGTTTTATTTAATTCACGACCGTGTGCCGTCGGCTAAAATTTATTATTTCAATATAACTCAACGTCATTCAACCGATGCCCAAAAAGAAATCGTATCGCAAGTTAATGCAAATATGCAAGACTGGTGCGAAAAAAGAGAGTGGATTACTTTAATAGATACTTGTTCGCTTATTACATCCGATATGCTTACATGGGACGGTCACCCCTTGCCTGAAAACTATTCGATATTCGTAAATGCGTTAAATAAAACCGACATAGTAATAAACGATTTAACG
Source organism: uncultured Clostridia bacterium (assembly GCA_964568155.1). Taxonomy (GTDB): domain Bacteria; phylum Bacillota; class Clostridia; order Christensenellales; family Borkfalkiaceae; genus UMGS775. The sequence goes on from CAZMOQ010000140.1 coordinate 1,461, forward strand.
TAATTCGGCTTTGTCATTCTGAGCGAAGCGAAGAATCCCCCCACTTGTCATTCTGAGTTCGCAACTGCGAACGAAGAATCTTATTTTTAGATACATTCGTCAGGCTGCTGTGCAGCCTGCTCAGTATGACGGCGTCGAAACGCAACTTTTTGTCAGCACTTTGGTAAAAACAAACCGCAAGACTTTAAAGTTGGTTTCTCCTTTTTCACGAAAATCTTTTTTCAAAAGATTAAAAGTTGTATTTATATTAAAAACAAGAAAAAAAATCTTTTCGTGAATTCATTTTTAATTTATAATTTTCTATTCCTGTCATTCTTGAGTATGTTCGCCATTGCGAACATACGAAGAATCACCCCCACTTGTCATTCTGAGTTCGCAACTGCGAACGAAGAATCTTATTTTTAGAT
>CAZMOQ010000141.1:0-1866 GCA_964568155.1 uncultured Clostridia bacterium
CTTAAAACCTAATTATCTTAATTCAGCCCTGCCGCCGATAGGAACGTTTATAGCCACTACCCCGTTGCATTTTTGTTGAGATACAAGTAAACCTTTGCAATCGTAAACGCTTACGTCCGCGGTGTATTTGCCGAAATCTACATATATTTTATTTGAACGAGAACCGTTCAAAATATCCGTTCGTTTACCCGAATACGTAAAATCGTTTTTAAGATACAATGCAACTATATTTTTATCGTCGTCTTCCGCAGCGAGAACCGAATACGTACAATCTTCGTCTTTAACCGTAAAATTGCCGTGAAGAAGCGTTTTGCGGTTTTCAGTCCAGTACGAAATGAAATTTTTAAGAATTACAAAATGATTTTCGGGTAAATTTTTCAATAATACCGATATTTGCGGAACCGAAAAAACAACATTCAGTAATTGACGAGCAACGTTTTCTTCGGTTTCAGTCTTTCCCCAAAGCAACATATCCGAATGAATCGCAAGATTATAGTTAAGCATTCTTAAATCGGCAATCGCAATTCTATTCGTAATCGAATCGAATGCGCAATCGGCAACTCTTAACATATTAGCGAACCGAACTATGCTGGGCCCTATATAATTTTGGCGAAACTCAATCATAGCGTCGCTTTTTATCGACTTTATCCCTGCGGTAAGTTCTTCCAAAAGTTTTATTATCGCAGAAGAAAGGTCTTTTTCGTCCATCAAATCGTTGGCAGGCGGCGTTGCGTCGGTTATTTTGAAATCGTCTACGAAATCAAGTTTCATTCCGTCAAAGCCGTAACTCATAAGCCCTTTTACAACGTCAACGATATGCGTTCTTACTTCTTTATATCTAACGTCCAAAATGCCGGCGTTTATCGCACCGCCGTCCTCGAACATAACGCCTTCTTCATATAAAAGTTTATCTTTAAATTTAGCATGCGCCTTAGTATTGAAGCCGACATACGGCACCGGAAGCCATAGCGCTACCTTCATTCCCAACGAGTGAACTGCATCCGTGAAACCTTTCGGGTCAGGGAATTTTTCTTTTGAAAAAGCCCAGTCCCCACAATCGATATAATCCGAAGTTCCGTTGCCGTCGTACTGCCAACCGTCGTCGATTATAACCGTTTTAAAACCCGCTTTGCTTGCGATTACAAGTTCGTCGTACAAAGCGTCAGCCGACGGATGTTGGTGGAAATTATACCAAGAAGAATAAAGCGGTTCTTCGCAAACGGACGGATAATTTGTCGGTTGCGGATAAAAGCCGCTAAACCAAGAAGTTTGTTCTTTAAGAGTTTCGCATAACGGAATTTCCCTTTCGTCTATTCTTAAAAATACCGAATATTCGTTTTTCTTTTCCCTGCCGCAAAGTAGTTTTACGGTAAATTCAACTTCATCTTTTTCTCTAAAATCCTGCACGCAAAAACTTATAGAACTGTCGTTATCCGAGTCCGACAAACCAACTGTAACGTAGTTTTTATTGCCTTCCGAAACGGCGGACAAAGTAGGTAAACCGAATGAAAAGTTTGATTTTACTATTGAAGGTCTAAACCACTGAACGACCATTCTATTGCGTTTGTATTCGGAAATCGGCGAATATAATTGCAAAATATTTTTCATAGGAAAGACCATAGATAAACTTATATCCCCTGATTTTATGCCGTTTGCAAAAGTAAAATCCAGTTTATAAATCGATATTCCCTTTTCATTGCTTGTTTGTTCGATTTTTGCGACCGATAATTCGTCTTTTGCTGACAAAGCGAATATTCTTTCTGCGCAAGTTATTTGTTTCTTTTCAATCATTTTATGCTCCTTCGTATTATTTTATTTAAATCGTTAGTTATGCCGTAAAAACTTTATTTTTACTATTTCAAGTTT
>CAZMOQ010000142.1:0-1745 GCA_964568155.1 uncultured Clostridia bacterium
TTTAATTCAATATATCTTCTTTTTCAATTGAAGGCGTTTCTTTTTCGGCGGAAATTTCCGCACCGTGCTTAAAAATAACCGAAATTATTATAAACGCTATGCCTAAGCCGACGGAATCCGAATTATCAAGGCTGAGCGCAACGGCGTCCGATACGATACCGCAAATTATGCCCTGCGCTATTTCCGCCAGAATAACAGCACCGATTGAAACGCATACGGTTATAAGCCCTAACTTAAAAAGGCGTTTCGCACCGTCGAAAGTAAACGGCGTGCCGTCGATAAGTTCTTTATCGAAATAGCCTTCGGCAAATTTTGAGATAACTAATTCCCCTATGCACAAAAACAGCCCTGCGAATATGCTTGCGTAAAGCGTGCCTATCGTCATATCGGCTTCTTGCATTAAAATAACTTCCAACGACTTGCCGCTTATCTTTACCGCTTCGGCTCCGCAAACAAGCCCGATAAAGCCGACCACGCAACCGCACACGCCGACGATACAGCATATATACACTATTTTGCTTATAATTTTACCTATTTTTGAAAGCGTTTGTATTATTTTTAACGATTTCATTTTTAAACTCCTTTGTTTTGCGGCAAACGTGCCGCCCGTTATTTTTTGATTAAAAAAATCAGCCTTTCTTTTTAACGGCAATCCATATTTCGTAAGCGTAATCTTCGCTTTCCCTATCGCCGAAAGGATAACTTTCAAGTTCTACCCCGCAAGGCATATATTCGCTTGTAGTGAAAAATTCGGTATAAATATACTTATACGCTTTCGGGAAAGATTCCGACAACTTCCCCTTACATTCGAATACCACATACGTGTTTTCAGGCACTTTTTCGGTAGTAAGATAATTTTCAAGAATTTTTTCGCCGTCATTAGGCACACCTATTCCGTAAGGGAAATTATTATTCGGCAAATTAGAATCGGCATTAAAACTAATTCCAAGCACACGGCCGTCAAACTCGTTGTCTTCGGGTAGGTACTTACATAGCGCTTTAACAGTGCCGTCGCCGTTACATTCGTTCCAAAACTTTGAAACGTCCTTTGCGGTAACGTCCTGCATTTTTGAAAAACGCTTTTTACGCAAAACCACGTCGAACTCGTCTAGGTCTTCTATCCTATATTCTAAAGGCGAAGAAGCCTTTTCTATTTGTTCTACCGAAACCGCAGGGAAATCTTTCAACGGTTCGCCCCGTTTTGCTGCGGCAGGCTTTATGCCGTGGAATTTAGCGAATGTACGGGCGAATGTTTCCTGCGTTTCATAACCGTACTTTAAGGAAATATTCATAATTTTTCCGCCACCTTGCGCAAGTTCGACACCTGCGAGAAATAACCTGCGGAAACGGATATATTCGGTTAAACTGTAACCGAACGCAATGTTAAAAATACGTTGAAAATGAAAGTTAGACGTTTTTGCTTGTTTTGCGACTTCGTCGAAATCGATTTTCCCCGTCATATGCTTTTCAACGTAATCGATACCGTTTTGTAATCTTGTAACGAAATCCATTGTTTTTCTCCTTTTCGATGCCACGCACCGTTTTAGTAAATTTTTAATTAAGCCACATTACGAAGGCAACTTTGCCGTATTTTAAACTTAAGGTTGTAAAAACACAAGTTTTTTACGACAAAACGAACAGTTTTACAAAGATTTTTTTCTTATGAGTAATCATATCACAAGTAGAATTTTTTTTCAAGTATTCCGTAATATATTTTAAAATTATAACGACTTTTTAACCGAACG
>CAZMOQ010000143.1:0-1744 GCA_964568155.1 uncultured Clostridia bacterium
TTGCTGATTTTTGGCGTTTTTTTGAAAAATCAAGGTTTGAACTTACAACATACCGTTTTTAGCCATTCTTAAAGGAGGTTTGCCCTACATTTTAGCACCATCCTCAAAAAAATTTTTTAGGCGTTTTTTGTTGTATCGGTGTCTGATTTAGCGGACACCTTTTTATTTACATATTTTGTATTTTATAGTATAATAATTACACTGAAAAATTTTTCGGAGGTTGTGGTATGATGAAGACGATTACCGTTAAGGGAATAGGAAATGTTTCGGTTAAACCCGATTGGATTATTGTTTCCATGAAATTGGAAACCGAAGACAAAGAGTATGATAAAACGACGGAGCTTGCCGCAGAACGGATTACGCTTATAAACGAATCGCTTGCAAAAATAGGTTTTGAAAGCAATTCCGTGAAAACGACGGATTTCAACGTGCGCACTAATTACGAAAGCGTAAAGGACAAGAACGGCAATTATAAAAGCGTGTTCAAAGGATATGTTTGCAATCACAGATTAAAGGTGGAATTCGATTTCGATACGAAAAGGCTCGCTCAGGTTTTGTCCGCAATTTCCGAATGCCTTGCCAAGCCCGAATTTTCTATTTCGTTTACGGTAAAAGATCCGTCGACGGTGAGCAGTGAACTTTTGCAGTCGGCGGCGAGAAATGCGAAAGAAAAAGCCGAAATACTGTGTTCGGCGTCCGGTGTAAAACTCGGCGAACTTAAATCAATCGATTATAGTTGGGGTGAAATAAATCTGTACTCTGACACGAATTACGAAGTCGGCGACTGTCTTATGGCTAAATCGGCTTGTTTATCGAATATAGATATTCAGCCCGACGATATAAAAACGAGCGATACCGCGACGTTTGTATGGGAAATTTTATAAGAATATACTTTTTAAGCGTAACCGGTTGGTTGCGCTTATTTTATACATAAAGGTGTCTGCTTTCTTGTACACCTTGTTCTTTACAAAAGTAGTCGTTTATGGTATAATGTCAATAGTAAAATGCGATAGGTATAGGTAAACGCCGATGAAGCAAGAAAACGCTTATAAAATCAAACTCTTGAAGTTACTCGAAATCTTACGGCAGGACTCGGACGAAGACCATTATATAGGAACAACGGAGCTTATAGACAAACTTGCCGATATGGGCATTGTTTGCGACCGCCGCACTTTATATAAGGATATAGAGGTACTGAACAATTTCGGTTATGAGGTTCTTTGCGAAAAGTCCCCGGGGAAGCCGAATTGCTATTGTGTTGCCGATAGAAGTTTTGACGTTCCCGAACTGCGTATTCTTATGGACGCGGTGCAAGCGGCAAGTTTTGTTACGCCGACTAAAACAGAAGTGTTGCTTGATAAGATTGCCGACCTCGGCGGAAGTCATCGTGCAGAACTTTTGCAAAGTAATATCGTGCGGTTTAATACGACTAAAAGTACGAACGAGAACATCTTTTATGCTATAAGCGAAATCAATTCTGCAATAGAGAATAATAAAAAGGTTTCGTTCGAATATTTCGATTTCAACGAAAAGCACGAGCGCGTATATCGTAAAGACCACAAACGTTATTTCGTAAATCCGCTTGCTACCATATTCGATGACGATAATTACTATCTGATTGCTTATTATGGGAAGCATCCCGGCGTTGTTCATTACCGAATCGACCGTATGGACAGAGTGCAAATGGTAGAAGAGCAGCGCAAAGATCCTTATAACGGCGAGCCGATTGATCTGAAACATCATA
>CAZMOQ010000144.1:0-1722 GCA_964568155.1 uncultured Clostridia bacterium
TTGTAACATTATTAGTTGAAATTGTCAATCGTTATAAAGATAAAGCCGCCGAAAACGGCGGCTTTTAATTATTAAAGTATATCGGACAACGACGCAACGAATTCGGTTACGTCTTCGATTTGTAAACCTTCCAAAAGTCTTGCTTCACTATAAAGAATATCCGTGTATTTATTAAGTTTTTCTTTATCGGTTTCAAATAAACCTTTAAGTTTTTCAACGACTTTGTGTTCTGCGTTTAGTTCCAAAACCTTTTCTGCGTTTATTTTGTTTTTAGCGTTAGGCATAGCGTTTAAAACTTTTTCCATTTCTATGGAAATTTCGCCGTCGGCGGTCAAACAAGCGGGATAAGTTTTCATTTTGCTAGACAATCTAACTTCCTTGACTTTGCCGTTTAAATGCTCTTTCATATAAGATAAAACGTCTTTTAATTCGTCGGCTTTTTTATTCAATTCTTGTTTTTCTTCTTCGCTATCCAAATTAAAATCTTTTGCGGCGACGGATACGATTTTCTTTTCTTCGTAAGTGTCGATAATTCTCATAACGAATTCGTCTACGGAATCTTTCAAATATAAAATTTCAAAGCCCTTTTCTTTAACCTTTTCAACTTGCGGAAGTTTATCTATCTTATCGTACGTTTCGCCCGAAGCAAAATAAATTTCGTTTTGACCTTCTTTCATTCTCGAAACGTATTCTTTAAGCGTTACTAATTTATTTTCGGACGAAGAACGGAATAAAATTAAATCTTTAAGCAAATCTTTCTTCATTCCGAAATCGTTATAAACGCCGAACTTCAAACTTAAGCCGAATTCTTCAAACATTTTGTCGTACTTATCTCTGTCTTCTTCAAGCATTTTCTTTAATTCGGCGGTTATTTTCTTTTCCAAACTTGCGGCGATTGCTTTTACCTGACGGTCTTGTTGCAACATTTCTCTTGAAATATTAAGGCTTAAATCGCTTGAATCGACTATTCCCTTTATAAAACCGTAATAATCGGGCAACAAATCTTCGCAGTTGTCCATAATAAGAACGCCGTTAGAATACAATTTTACGCCTTTCTTATAGTCTTTGGTATAATAATCGTAAGGAGCGTGTTCGGGAATAAAAAGCAAAGTATCGTAGGTTACAAGCCCTTCTATTTTTGCGTAAATACTCTTTATCGGAGCGGTATAATCGTGGAAATTATCCTTATAGAACTCGTTTAATTGTTCATCGGTAACGTCGGACTTTGCTTTCTTCCAAAGCGGAACCATACTGTTTAGGGTTTCGATTTCGGTATATTCTTCATACTCGTTTTCAGTGCCTTCCTTTTTACGAGAATGTGTTCTTTCCATTTTTATAGGATAACGGATATAATCCGAATATCTTTTTACAAGGTCGGAAAGCGTATATTCTTCCAAAAGGTCGCTATACTTGTAATCATCGTCGTCATCTTTTAGATAAATAACGATTTTAGTACCTACGCTATCCTTATCGGTTTCGGTAATGCTGTAACCGTCGGCGCCTTCGGAAGCCCACAAATACGACTTATCTTCGCCGTATTTTTTAGTGAAAACTTCAATCTTTTTACCTACCATAAACGCCGAATAAAAACCTACGCCAAACTGACCGATAAGTTCTTTTTCGTCGGTGTTTTCTTTTTTGAACGCAAGGGTGCCGCTTTCCGCAATGGTACCCAAATTCTTTTCAAGGTCAGCCTCAGTCATACCTATACCGTTATCTTCT
>CAZMOQ010000145.1:0-1704 GCA_964568155.1 uncultured Clostridia bacterium
CTTTCGGCGTTTACAAAACGCCCCGTAAAAAAGACTGTCGCAATGACGGGCGAAATTACCCTAAGGGGCAAGGTTTTGCCGATAGGCGGCTTAAAAGAAAAAGCGCTTGCGGCGCATAGAATAGGTATAAACGACGTAATAATTCCGATAGGCAATAAAAAGGACGTTGAAGAAATTCCTAAGGAAATCAGAAATAAAATAACCTTCCACACCGTTGCCGATGCGGACGACGTGTTCGATATCGCATTGACGAAATAAAACTTAAGGAAAATAAATTATGATAATAAAAAAAGCGGAGTTTATAACTTCGGTAGCAAAACCGTCTGACTTTTTATCCTTCGATAAGCCGATAATCGCAGTTGCAGGCAAGTCTAATGTCGGCAAAAGTTCTTTTATAAATATGCTTGCCGATAAAAGCAAACTTGCAAGGACTTCTAATTCTCCCGGAAGAACAAGGCTTGTAAATTACTTCGATTTCGGCGAATTCGTTTTAGCCGATTTACCGGGGTACGGTTTTGCAAGCGTTTCTAAAACCGAAAAGCAAAAGTGGGCTACGCTTATGGAAGCGTATTTCGCAAATACGGAAATTCAGCACGTGTTTTCGCTTTTGGATATTCGCCATAAGCCTACTGCGGACGACACGGTTATGATAAATTATCTTTACCGTTACGCACACCCTTTCACGCTTATTGCTACAAAGTCGGATAAACTGGGTAAAAGCAAAATTAAACCGAGAATTATCGAACTTGCAGCCCAAGTAAAGGTTGCCCCTTCGAGTTTTATAGCGACTTCGGCGGAAGATAAACGGGGCAGGGAACAAACGCTTGCCGTCATAGAAAAGGTCGTTGAGTTATATAAAGAAACGAATCACCTTATAGACACCCAAGATAATTAAAATTACGGGCGCAACGAAGTTTATATTTTCGATTGTTTTTATAAATTTGGCGTCGGCTAAAAAAAGACCTGCGCTTACCGCTAAAAAGTGGGTAAACGCTATAAGAAAGGGCACGAAAAGACTGTCGTAGCCCGTAATGCTTAAAGAAAGGTTTGCCGCTGCGCCGTCAAGCCCGACGGCGAACCCCGTAAGAATTATTTGTTTAAAAGAACTTCCCGTTACGGCGGAAGTTTTTTTAGAAAAAAACAAATTGCAAACGCCTATAAAAATCAAAATAAGTCCGCTTAAATTTGCGTTTCTTTTTGTTAAAACGTTTTTCAGTTCGCCGCCGAAAAAGTTTGCAAAAAGGCAGGTTATAAGCACCGTTACGGATATAATGGTAGCAACGGTAAGTTTTTGCTTTTTATCGACTTGTAAAGAGAAACCGCATATAAGCGAATCTACGCTTACGGCAACCGCCGTAACCAACAAAAATAAAAATTTCATAAGTAAAAACTGCCTTTAATTTATTTTTATTCTTAAAAGGTTGGTTTTGTTACGAAAAATTTTAAAAAATAGTCGAAAGTGGTTTGACAAATAACTCGTTTCATAGTAAAATATATAAAGTTACAATACCCGAATTATTTGATTTTCGGCTTTAGGAGTTTACTTCAAATGAAATTATTACAACGTAAAACTTTAATATGCCTGTTTGCCATTCTTATGGCGGTTGCAATAGGCTTGTCTTTAACAACTGTTAAGACTTCTGCGGACGGTGCTTCCGCATCCGATTATTTCGATTCGAAAAGCACCTGCACGTACGATGACGA
>CAZMOQ010000146.1:0-1704 GCA_964568155.1 uncultured Clostridia bacterium
AATGATTGCAACGGGCGGAACTATTGCGTCCAAAAATCAAGGCGACGGGCTTTCCCCCGTGATTTCCGCAGGAGAACTTTTACAATGCGTGCCCGAAATAGGCGATTTTTGCGAAGTCCACACCACTCAGCCCTTTTATTACGACAGCACGAACGTTTTCCACGAACACTGGCTTGAAATAGCCCGCATTATAAAGGAAAATTATTCTTATTACGACGGTTTCGTAATAACACACGGCACGGACACTATGGCATATACCGCCGCTGCGTTATCCTATCTTATTCAAAACAGTAAGAAGCCTATCGTATTAACAGGCTCGCAAAAATCCGCATTTTTGCGTGATTCCGATGCTAGAAACAACTTGATAGGTGCGTTTACTTATTGTGCCGACGATTATGCTTGCGGCGTTCATATCGTTTTTGACGGAAAAGTTATTTTGGGTACAAGGGCGAAAAAAACTCGCACAAGAAGTTACAACGCTTTTTCCAGCATAGATTATCCCGAAGTAGCGGTTATAAAAGACGGCAGGCTGATTTATTATATAAAAGAAACAATTACCGAAAACACGATTTTTTACGACAAATTGAACCCGAATATATTCGTTATAAAAATGATTCCCGGTATGAGTGCGGAAATTTTCCGTTATCTTGACAAATATTACGACGGCATTATAATCGAATCTTTCGGTTCGGGCGGCTTGCCTATGTATGAAAACGATGCGTTTTATAAAAGACTTAAAGAGTTTACAAAAAAAGGTAAAGTTGTGGTTATAGGCACGCAAGTGGAACACGAAGGCAGTGCGTTGGACGTTTACGAAGTAGGTAAAAGACTATTCGATACCAAAGGCGTGTTGGAAGCAAGGTCGATGACTTTGGAATCCGCCGTAGCAAAACTTATGTGGGTTTTAGGGCAAACTTCAAACGTAGACGAAATAAGCGCACTTTTCTCCACCCCGATAAGTTTAGATATTATTTAACAAGTTTTATTTTTATTTGAAAAAAATTTATCGTTTTTTATGCGGAATTTCAAACATAAAAGCAATGCTTAGTATATTTAAAAACACAAAAAACATTTCAAACTCTACAACTCCCGTACTGTTTGAAATGTTTTTTCTTTTCCCGCCGCTTATTTTTTCAATCATTCTTAAACACCAACCCCATTTTTCTAAGTGTTGCAAAGCCCCACCTGTCATTCTGAAGTCCGTCGGTTTAGCGACGGACGAAGAATCTTTTTTGTGCTATATTGTCATTCTGAGTTCGCATTTGCGAACGAAGAATCTCCACCACACACTGTCATTTTGAAGTTTGCATCTTTCATTTGTCATTCTGAAGTTTGCAAAGCAAACGAAGAATCTCTTTGCGTTCCTTGTCGGTAGTTGCGTTACCGTAACATTTACTTTTTTAGATACTTCGACAGGTTTGCATCGCAAACCTGCTCAGTATGACAGGACTATTGTCATTCTTGAGCCACTCTCCTGTCATTCTGAGTTCGCATTTGCGAACGAAGAATCTCTCGGCGTTTCTTGTTTATAATTGCATTACTACTGCATTTACTTTTTTAGATACTTCGACAGGCTTGCCACGCTCGCCTGCTCAGTATGACACAAGTGAACGACAATCTTTTCAAGCCTGCTCAGTATGACTCGTCAAAACACAACTTTTTGTCAGCACTTTGGTAAAAACCAAAGTGCAAGACTTTAAAGTT
>CAZMOQ010000147.1:0-1668 GCA_964568155.1 uncultured Clostridia bacterium
GCAAGCACGTCCTTTCTATACGCCTTAACCGTTTCCCTTGCGATGATTTTACCGCCGATAACCGCTTGAATAGGAACTTCAAACATTTGTCTCGGAATAACTTCCTTTAATTTAGAACATATCCCACGCCCACGCTCATACGCCTTTTCTTTATGCACTATCGTGCTTAACGCATCGCACGGGTCACCGTTTAACAATATATCCAACTTAACAAGTTCCGCACGCTCGTAACCCGTAATTTCATAATCGAAAGACGCATAACCTTTAGTCCTTGATTTCAAACTATCGAAAAAGTCGTAAATAATTTCGTTAAGCGGTAAAATATACTTTAACTGAACCCTTGATTTATCCAAATAAACAAGGTCGGTATAAACGCCTCGCTTTTCTTGGCAAAGTTCCATTATTGCCCCAACGTATTCGGGCGGAGCAAAAATATTTGCGGAAATAATAGGTTCTTCCATATAATCGATTTCGCTCGGCGCAGGTAAATGCGAAGGGTTATCGACGTCAAGAATATTACCGTCGGTCTTGTACACCTTATACGATACCGAAGGAGCGGTCGTTACTATATCCAAATCGAATTCTCTTTCTAAACGCTCCTGTATTATTTCCATATGCAACAAACCCAAAAATCCGCATCTAAAACCGAAGCCCAAAGCGATTGAATTATCCGCTTCGAAGGTAAGCGCAGCGTCGTTGAGTTTTAATTTCATAAGAGCGTCTTTTAAGTCGCCGAATTTACTGCCGTCAAGCGGATATACGCCCGAAAAAACAACGGGCAATGCTTCTTTATACCCCGGCAACGGTTCGGGCGTGCGGTTATCGGCGTTAGTTATCGTATCGCCTACGTTAGTATCTTTTATACTTTTGATAGATGCCGCTATATACCCGACTTCCCCTGCATTAAGCGTCGCCTTAGGATATAATTTAGGGCTGAAAACGCCTACTTCGGTTACTTCGAATGTTTTATCCGACATAAAAGTGGCTATTCTGTCACCGACTTTTACAGTTCCGTCAAATACCCTTACAAAGCAAATAACGCCCTTAAAGTTGTCGTAATAACTGTCAAAAATAAGCGCTTTAAGCGGCTTTTCTTCATCCCCTTTCGGCGGCGGTAAAAATTCAACTATTTGTTCCAAAACTTGCTCTACGTTAAGCCCGTTTTTAGCGGAAATTCTAGGAGCGTTGCTTGCGTCAAGCCCTATGATATCTTCTATTTCTTTGGCTACTTCGTCAGGTCTTGCGCTTGGCAAATCGACTTTATTTATAACGGGGATAATTTCAAGATTGTTTTCCAACGCAAGATAAACGTTGGCAAGAGTTTGCGCTTCTATCCCTTGCGATGCGTCTACTATTAAAATTGCGCCTTCGCAAGCGGCAAGCGAACGGGAAACTTCATAAGTAAAATCGACATGTCCCGGTGTATCTATAAGGTTGAAAACGTATTCTTGCCCGTCTTTTGCAGTATAAAACATTCTTACGGGGGTAAGTTTTATCGTGATACCCCTTTCCCTTTCGATATCCATCGAATCAAGCAGTTGTTCTTCCATATCACGTTTGCTTACTTGCCCCGTCATTTCGATAAGCCTGTCCGCAAGCGTGGATTTGCCGTGGGCTGTAGGCGCTAGAATACAAAAATTAGTTATATTTTGGGTAGGGGGTGGCAAA
>CAZMOQ010000148.1:0-1638 GCA_964568155.1 uncultured Clostridia bacterium
ATGGGGCAATACCGTACAATAGAATTATTCTAGATAATATTACCATATTGTTTGGTAATAGAAAATATTCAAAACCCGTCACGCTGAGCCTAGCCCCGTAGCCCTACTTACGAAGCGTCTAAAAAAGTAGATTCTTCGTTTGCTTCGCAAACTTCAGAATGACAGGTGGGGAAGATTCTTCGCTACGCTCAGAATGACGGGACAGGAGATAGATTCAAACGGCGGAAATGTATTTATTAAGCGCAAATATAATTTCTTTGTCGGCTACGTCCGATATCGGGCTTAAAGGGTTTGCTTGCGTATGCGGCTTACTTGGTTGCTTTTCTTCAAACAGGCTTTGCAATAGGGGCATTAGCGTGGATACGTCTATATTTTTTAATATGCTTGGTAAATCGAACCCGTTTTTTAAAACAACGTCGATAATCGGCGCTAATTTTTCCTTATTTTCTTCGTTTAGCAATAACGATAAAATGGTATTTAAAAATTGCATAGTTTCACCTTTTAGAATTTTTTAACATTATATTATACGCTGCGCATAAATATAAGTTGTAAGCATTTTTAAAGGAGTTTTATATGGAAGATTTTAACAGTTTCGTAAAAAATCAAAACAAACAACCGCAAAACGGCAATTTGGCGGATTTAGTAAGCGAACTTGCAAGCGAATACGACGGCGCATCGGATAAAGAACTTATGCAGGCGATTATAAGAGAAGCAAAAAAAGGTAAGGAAAACGGCACGCTTACGAATGCCGATATCGATAATTTTGCGGCTATTTTATCGCCTATGTTAGACAGCGTAAAACGTGCTTATTTAAGAAAAATCGTTGCCGAAATTAAAAAAATTTAGTTTTTTTAATTTTGATATCCTACTCTTGTTCGCATAAGCGAACAAGAGTAGGATTTTTTTATGTTTTTTCTATCATTTTTTATTTTCTTTATCCTGTCATTCTGAACGAAGTGAAGAATCTATTTTCTCTAACCGTGTCATTCTGAGTTCGCATTTGCGAACGAAGAATCTACTTTTTTAGATACTTCGACAGGCTCGCTGTGCTCGCCTGCTCAGTATGACAAAATGGAGGGGCAAGCCTACTCAGTATGACAGGGCAAATATCATTCTGAGCGATAGTGAAGAATCTAAATGTTTTAGACGCTTCGTAAGTAGGGCTACGGGGCTAGGCTCAGTATGACGGCGTCGAAACGCAACCTTTTGTCAGCACTTTGGTTTTACCAAAGTGCAAGACTGTGCGGTTGTTTTCTCCTTTTTTCCTAAAATCTTTTGCTAAAGCAAAATCTTTTAGTGAATTTTTTAATGATAATTTTTATTTTTTTATCCTGTCATTCTGAGTTCGCATTTGCGAACGAAGAATCTACTTTTTTAGATACTTCGACAGGCTCGCTGTGCTCGCCTGCTCAGTATGACAAAATGGAGGGGCAAGCCTGCTCAGTATGACAGGGCAAATATCATTCTGAGCGATAGTGAAGAATCTAGTCCTTTTAGACGCTTCGTAAGTAGGACTACGGGGTTAGGCTTAGCGTGACACGATGTGAATGATTTTTATCCTGTCCTTTTCTTAAAAAACGTAACCGCCGACGATGCGGGATATCGCCTTTATAAACGCATAAACTTCCTTAAGCGTGT
>CAZMOQ010000149.1:0-1617 GCA_964568155.1 uncultured Clostridia bacterium
AAACGAGAATTTTAAGAAAAACGTACAAGCCGTCCGTTACGCCGTTTAACCACGCTTTGAAATTTTCCGCATCAAAGAATAGATTAAAAAATTCTTTCAAATATCCGTTCGTCTTTTCCGAATTATCGGGCAAAAACCCGTTCCAAGAAAACACTTCCGAATAGTCCGTTACCGTCGGCAAAACGCTCGTTTTCACCTCGAACAATTTAAAAAAATAATATTTTACCGATACGCCGAAATCCCGAAAGGTTTCAAACAATCTTAACCACGACGTTCGGAACACAAAACCGCTCAATAGTGCGATTATCACTGTTATCCCGACCGTTATCGTTATATGTATTTTTCTCTTTCTATCCATTGTCTTCGCCTCCGACGTATTGCGTTTGCTTTGTTATATTCTCCGTCGTTCGGCTACACGTATGCGCCGTGTAGCCTACCAAACAGAGAACGAATATTAGTAAAATTATCGCTATGATTCGTTTCAATTTTTTCATTCGTTCTTTCTCCCGTTCGTTATCGTTTTTATGAGTTTGCCTATCAACTTAAACGGTAGCGTTATCACCCAAACGATTAGTTTTATAAGCAAAGGGATAATTCCCGTAATACTCAGCAGCCATAAAACAGCAATCAAAAACAGTATCGCTAAAAGTATTTGCCACCAACTTAAATCGTCCGTCATATTTACGGGCGGCGTTATGTCGTTTACTATATCGATAGGGCTTGCAACGACGGGTATCGCCGTATATACGCCTTTCTTTTCAAACGTCAGTTGTATGATATCGAAATTAAAGAACACGCTTTCTTGTGCGATATATGCTTGTCCCGAAGTGTGTTTGTCCGACCATAAAAAGCCTTCGTTAAGTTCTATGATATCTACTTCTTGCGCATAGTAATCGCTTGTGGCGAATCGAAACAACACCGTGACCATATCGTTATTTTCCGCCTTAGCGTATTCGCTTTTCAAAGAATCGACGTCCGCATAGTTAACGAGCAATTTTTGGGATATTTCTTCGTTAGAGCCTTGCAAATCCGTTTCTTTTAATATCTGTATGGGTGCAACGGTAACGCTTTCTTCTTCCGGTCCGCCCGTAAACGCCGAGCCGAGTCCGAAATTCAGCCAATTATCCCAAAACGACGGACTTGTATCCGACCAACTCTTTAACGTTTGTAAATCCAAATCGGCGTCGAAATCGTAATAACTGTAACCCATTTGTATTTTTCCGCTTGCGTTGTCTATCTTTCTCGATTCGTCTATATCGCTTTCGAATAAATCTGCGCTTATCGTTCCGCCTTTTATAGGCAACGTACCGCTTGAATACGTCTTGTTATACTTTTTTATGTATTCATACAAATCGTTGCTTTGCACGCCGCCGTTTTTCACCACCGACGCATACGGATCGTATTCGTCGATATCGTCTACCAAGAACATATAATAGAGCGTTTCGCAAGGCGTATGCAGATATCCCGTTCCCAAGTTCCAACCCCATTTAGCCATATACACACCACCGCCGGCGTCGCCTGCATTGATGCCTAAACTGTAATAGATATTTTTGTTGTATTCCTGCATACCGTAATCGTTTTTCGCACCGAGATTTACGCCGATATACGGACTTGCTT
>CAZMOQ010000150.1:0-1597 GCA_964568155.1 uncultured Clostridia bacterium
TCCTTATAACACCGCCGAATTGCGGTTTAATACACACGCTGCCAAATTCCGAACAGGTATCGTCGTCGAGATTTTTAACGTAAGCGCAAGCATAACCGTTTTTCAAATCATCGCGGTCGTATTCCCATTCTTCTTCGTAGTCGGATATGTATATAAAATCGTAACACTCACCAAACTCAAGATATTCGTGCGTTACCGCATATACAAGGCAGTTGTATTCTTCTTCAAACTCTTTTATCTTTTCCATCAATTCAGGCTCTTGGTAAGCCCAAAATCCGCCGAAGTTTTCAAAGTAGCAGACTGTATTATTCTTCTCAAAACCTTGAATGTAGGGCTTGTAGATGTCTAATTGCTTCATAAGTTCGATTGCTTTTTGTTTCTTAATTTCTCTTGTAACGTTCATTGTAAATTCTCCTTTATTTTATCTAATTTCTATAATGCCTTCCGAGTATTCGTGAAAGCCGTCATAACTAAGTTCAGAGCCATAACGTTCATAATCTATGTAATTGTCTAAATAGTCCGGAATGTCGTTGCATTCGTGTAAAAACTCATATCCGAGGTCATACCAATCTCGGTTTTTCCAAAGAACCACATTCCAATCCCACCGTTCGCCACGGTCTTTGACAAGCGATTCAAAGTCACTAAAACTTAATACTTCCAAGAAAGCGGAAAAGACTTCATATTTATATTCATCGTCTAAAACTCCGCTTTCTTTCAGGGTATTAAACAAATCTTCGGGGTTTACGTAATCCCAATTTATTGAACTGTCCGGAATACCTTCGACGTCTTGTATAAACAATTCTTCGTCTATACCGTCAAGTTCAAAGCCTTCGAGTTCAAGTTCTTCTAATATATCGCCCCAATCGTTGTAATCTGAAAGGTCAAGCCATTTTGAACCCAAAGCACGTTCGTTACATTCGTTGTACGAACCCCAAGAGCCTATAACGATTTTGATGTTACCATTCATAGTTATTACCTCCTTCGATAGCGATTTTTTCTTCGATTCTGTCTTGTGCTTCTTCGAGTAATTCTTCTAAATCAATGATAGGTATATTCATTATTTGCAAACCTCCGTTTCGTCGATATATATTTTTTCGTAAGTGTTGCCGTATTCGATATAACGACCGTTTTTGTCCTCAAATACTTCGTAATCGAGAACGCTGATGCGTCCTTGTTTCGTAACGGCAAAAGTGATAATTTTTTTGTCGGGATAGAAAGCGACGGCGTCGAATCGAATCAATTCTTCGCCGTCGTTGTAATCGAATCCCTCTGAATCGATAAACGCAATGTCGTTCAAGTTAATCATTTCAGTTTTCCTCCATGGTTTTGTACCAAATTTTATATTCGACTTCAAGGTCTACAACGTCGTAATTGCCTGTCTTTTCACGATAAACGGGAACTTCGGTAAAATACATAGTAACGTAACCTTGAAATTCACCGATCCTGTTTTGTACGGGACGGCAACGCTTTTCCACGTCGTCGAAAACGCGGATATACGGCTTGTTGTTTTTGGATACGCAAGGACATAACAAATTGCCTTCGGTAAGATAGCCGAAGCCTGATAATTTCTTATCCGATTTACTTCTTGCGTTAGTGA
>CAZMOQ010000151.1:0-1546 GCA_964568155.1 uncultured Clostridia bacterium
AAGCCCGTTTACGAACAGTACGTTTTCCCCGACGAAAACGGTTACGAATATAAACTCGTAAAGGCGGCGGATAAACTTTCGGCGTATATAAAATGCGTGGAAGAAGTAAAAGCGGGGAATTCCGAATTTAAAAAAGCAAAGACGACGATAGGCAAAACTTTGAAAACCTGCGATATGCCCGAAGTTAAGTATTTTATGGACAATATGTTGCCTGCGTACGAACTTACGCTTGACGAACTCGATTAAGGGGAATATGAATTATGGATATAAATAAATACGGTGTAAAAGGAAAATTATCGGTAATTTCGGTAAATTCGGTAGCCGATTTAGACGAAAGCGATATTTACGAAGTTTTATGGCTTGCAAAAAACTTAAAGCGCCGCCAAACTATGAAGGAAAACGTTAAGGACTTCGAAGGTAAAAACGTAGTTATAATGCTAGGGAGCAAAAATTCTAATATGCGTATTTCTTTTGAACTCGCCGTCGGCAGGTTGGGCGGAAAAACGCTTTATCTTTCGCCTTCGGACGACGGATTCTTATCGGGGCTTACTTATAAAGACGTTATGATTGCGATAAGCCGTTACGGCGCAAACGGAATGGTCGTTAAAGAGAACGACAAAGTAGATGCAGGTATTTCGGTAATAAATTTGGGCAACGGCGCCGACGTGTGCAACGTGCTTGCTAATCTTATGACTATTTGGGAAAAAACAGGCAAACTTTCGGGCGTAAAAATGTTGTCTTTGGGCAGTGGTTCGGCTTTGGATGCAAACGAAGCGAACGCATACAGCAAATGCGGTGTTTTACTGACCGTGATTTGTAACGAAAACGATTTGCCTGGCGAAGAAACTATAGAGAACGCATCTCAGTTCGGGGATATATCGATAGATTCAAACGCCGATAAATTTTTACCGCAAGCGGATATAATAAGTTCGTTGCACGGCGAAAACGGCGGTATTTGCGTAACGCAAAAAATAATGAGCCTTGCCCCCGACGCTTATTACTTACATTCTTTGCCCGTAAGACACGGCGAAGAAGTCGAAGAAGGCGTTATTTACGGTGAAAAATCGCTCGTGTTCGAACAGACCGAAAACTTGATTTATATAGAGCAGGCGTTGATGCTGTTGCTCTTCGGAAACTGAATTTAAAGGAAAATCGTCAGTTTTTGTGTAAGTTGTATAAAAAAAATCTAATTATTTATTACATATGCCTATTGCGTTTTTTTTAAAAATGTAGTACAATATTAAGGTAAAATTAAAATTGCAAATTTTTGGAGGAAAATATTTTTTATGGCAAGTTTATCTTTAAAAAACATTTACAAAGTATACTCGTCCGGCGTAACCGCAGTTTCGGATTTCAATCTTGAAATTCAAGATAAGGAATTCATCGTATTCGTAGGTCCGTCAGGATGCGGTAAATCTACGACGCTTCGTATGATTGCAGGTTTGGAAGAAATCTCCGACGGTGAACTTTACATCGACGGCGAACTTAAAAACAACGTTGCGCCTAAAGACAGGGATATCGCAATGGTTTTCCAAAACTATGCGCT